>JBOGYU010000174.1:0-8852 GCA_050696935.1 Solirubrobacteraceae bacterium
CGAGGGCGCCCGCGCGGCGCCGCTGGACCCGCCCGCGGAGCTGACCGCCAGCTGGCTCGCCGGCTCACTGCCGTTCGCGCCGACCGGCGACCAGCGCAAGGCGATGGAGGCGGTCGACGGCGAGGTCTCCCGCGACCGGCCGATGCAGCGGCTGCTGATGGGGGAGGTCGGCTCCGGCAAGACCGTCGTCGCGCTGTACGCGATGCTGCGGGCGGTGGAGTCGGGCGCCCAGGCGGCGCTGATGGCGCCGACCGAGACGCTCGCCGAGCAGCACTTCGCCACGCTCCAGGCGCTGATGCCGGGCGCGCTGGTGCAGGCGGCGCTCCTGACGAGCTCGACGCCGGCGGGCCGGCGCAACGACCTGCTCGGCAAGCTCGCGACCGGCGAGCTGAAGCTGCTGGTCGGCACGCACGCGGTGATCGAGGAGACGGTGGAGTTCGACCGGCTCGCCGTCGCCGTCGTCGACGAGCAGCACCGCTTCGGCGTCAACCAGCGCCGCGCGCTCGACCGCAAGGCGCCGGACGGGCTGGCGCCGCACGTGCTGCACATGACCGCGACGCCGATCCCGCGCACGCTCGCGCTCACCGCCTACGGCGACCTCGACGTGACGGTCCTGCGCGAGCTGCCGGCCGGCCGGCGCCCCATCCACACGTACGTGTGCGCCACGGAGCGCGAGCGCTCGCGCGCGTACGAGCGGATCCGGGAGGAGCTTCGCGACGGTCGCCAGGCGTTCGTGGTCTGCCCCCTGATCGAGGAGTCGGAGGCGCTCCAGGCGCGCGCCGCGACGGCGGAGTACGAGCGGCTGCGCGCCGGCGAGCTGCGCGACTTCGAGGTCGTGCTCCTGCACGGCCAGATGCGCCCGCGCGAGAAGCAGGAGGCGATGGCGGCGTTCGCCGGCGGCGCCGCCGACGTGCTGGTGGCCACCACGGTGATCGAGGTCGGGATCGACGTGCCGAACGCCACCGTGATGCTGGTCGAGGACGCCGAGCGCTACGGCATCTCCCAGCTGCACCAGCTCCGGGGCCGGATCGGGCGCGGCGAGCACGAGTCCCTGTGCCTGCTGTTCGGGCCCAAGGAGTCGGCCCGGCTGCGAGCGCTGGAGGCGCACCGCGACGGCTTCGAGCTCGCGGAGATCGACCTGCGGCTGCGCGGGGAGGGGGAGATGCTCGGCACGCGCCAGTCCGGCCTCCAGGCCTTCCGCTTCGCGCGGCTGCCCGAGGACGTCGAGCTGCTCGAGCGCGCGCGGATGCGCGCCCGCGGCATCCTCGACGATGACCCGCGGCTCGCCGAGCCCGAGCACGCGCTGCTCGAGGATGCCCTCGCGGCGGCCTACGGCCCGGACGCGCTCGAGCCGATCCCCGCCTGACGAGCGGAGATCTCAGATCCCGACGAGCTCCTCCGAGGCCTCCCACAGGCGCCGGCGGGCGGCGCCGTCGTAGGCCAGCGGGTCGGCGCGCGACTCCTCGAGGCGGTCGAAGTAGCGGCCGGAGACGCCCTCGAGCTCCACCACCCGGACGGTCGCCTCGACGCCCTCGGCCACCGTGCTGCGCGGCGTGCCGAGCCGCTCGCGCACCATCTTGGTGTCCATCAGCGTCGCCGGGTGCAGCGCGTTGACGGTCAAGTCGGGGCGGCGCTCGGCGAGCTCGAAGGTGAACATGATCTGGGAGAGCTTGCTGCGCGCGTACGCGAGGTAGCCCTCGTAGCCGCGCTCGAAGGTCAGGTCGTCGAAGTCGATCGGCCGCTGGCCGATGGAGGCGACGTTGACCACGCGGGGCGGGAGCAGCTCGAGCGTGAGCAGGAAGTGCGCCAGGTGGTTGACCTGGAACGTCAGCTCGTTCCCGTCGACCGTGAGCCGGCGCTCGGGAACGATCACTCCGGCGTTGTTGACGAGGACGTCGACGCCGTCGAGCTCGGAGGCCAGCCGGCGCACCTCGTCCAGCACCGCGAAGTCGGCGACGTGGAGGCCGGCGGCGCCCACGTCGCGCGCGGCCGCCTCGGCACGGCCCCGGTCGCGGCCGTGGACGAGCACGTCGGCGCCGCGGGAGGCCAGCTCGCGCGCCACCTCCCGGCCGAGGCCGTCGGTGGAGCCGGTGACGAGGATCGTGGGCACGACGCGCGGAAGTATCGCGCCCCAATACCTTTCACATGTGGCCCCGGACCCCCGCATCGCCGTCTGCCCCGGCACCTACGACCCGGTCACGCACGGCCACGTCGACGTGATCACGCGCGCCGCCGCGATGTTCGACGAGCTGATCGTCGCCGTCGTCGCCGCCTCCGTACGCAAGAGCAGCTCGCTGTTCACGCCGGAGGAGCGGATCGAGTTCATCGAGGGCGCGACCGCCCACCTCGACAACGTCCGCGTGGAGCCGTTCTCGACGCTCGTGGTGGACTTCGCGCGCGAGCGCGGGGCCAAGGCGATCGTGAAGGGCCTGCGCGCGATCTCCGACTTCGAGTACGAGCTGGAGATGAACCAGCTCAACCGCCAGCTGGCCTCCGACATCGAATCGATCTACCTGATGGCATCGCCGCAGTACTCTTTTCTCTCCTCCAGTGGAGTGAAGGAGATCGCCACGTTCGGCGGCGACATCTCCGAGCTCGTTCCGGAGCCGGTCGTGCGGCGCTTGCAGGAAGCGCTCGCGCGCTGACGAAACAGGGAGCGCCATGGACGTCCTGGTACTCATCGACAAGCTGGACGACCTCGTCCACAACGCCAAGCAGGTCCCGCTGACGGACCAGGTACGCGTGGACAAGGAGGAGATCTACGACATCCTCGACCAGATGCGCGCCACGATCCCCGAGGAGATCAAGCAGGCGCGCTGGATCGTCAAGGAGCGCCAGGAGATGCTGGCGGAGGCCAAGCGCGAGGCCGAGCGAATCGTCAAGGAGGCGCGCGAGCGCCAGACGCAGCTCGTGTCCCAGCAGGAGGTCACCCGCCAGGCCGAGCGCCAGGCGGAGGACATCATCGAGGACGCGCGCGCCCGCGAGCGGGAGATCCGCCTGGGCGCGGAGGACTACGCGGACGAGATCCTCAACACGCTCGAGGTCAACCTGTCGAAGTTCATCGCCGCGGTGCAGCGCGGGCGCGAGCGCCTGCAGGGCCGCGACGAGCCGGCCGAAGTCGGCTAACGGACCACCGCTGATCGAAACGCCCCTTTCCGGGTAGTCGGCGGTCGGGCCGCGTGGGGCGGCCCGCGACCACGGGAGGGGTCCCATGCAGTTCAGGTTGTTGCGTGCAGCCGCGCCGGCGATCGTCGCCGCTGCACTCGTAGCGCCCGCGGCGGGGGCCGCGGAGCTGGAGGACTACGACGCGAGGCGCGGCGCACAGGAGCCGACCGCGGCCCAGCGGCAGGCGGCGCAGGACCTCGGCGCCACCGTGCGCTGGAACCGGTTCGGCACCGCGCGCTCGGTGCTCGCCGACGAGGGCTGGCTCGGCCCGCGGGTGCAGGCGTCGACGGCGGCCGACGCGGCGCGCGCGTGGGTGGCGCACAACGGGGTGCTGTTCCGGCTGAGCTCGGCCGACGGCCTCCAGGTGCTGACCGACGACAAGCTCGCCGGCAGCGACGCCCGGGCGGTGGTGCTCCGGCAGCGGTTCGACGGCCTGCGCGCCGGCATCGACGGCGTGCTGACGGTCGGCCTCACCGGCTCGAGCGCCGCCGGCTGGCAGGTGGCCTACGCGTCCTCGAGCGTGACCGGCGACGGCGAGCTGCTGGGCGCGGAGCGACTGTCCGCCGCCGAGGCGTGGACCCGCGCGGCGGCCGACGTGGGGCGCGGCGTCTCGCTCGCCGAGCTCGGCCCGGTGAAGGAGGCCGGCGGCTGGAGCATCTTCACGGCGCCGGGCTTCGCGCAGGTCCAGCGGGCACGGCCGGTCGCGGTGCCCACGTACGTCGACGGGGTCCGGCGCGCGTACGAGACGCTGGTGATCGACGTCCACGACGGGCGGGCGACCTCATACACGCACTTCATCGACGCCGAGACCGGCGAGGTGCTGGTGCGCCAGGACAACGTCCACCAGTCCCATGACGCGCTGGAGACCTTCCAGGGCACGTTGGCGACCACCGACGGGGCGTGCTCCCCGCACGGGCCGTACACCGTGGCCGAGGGCGAGAGCGTCGGGTCGGTCACCGTCAGCGCGACCGCGGACGTCCTGCTGAACGACGTGGTGATCAGGCTCGAGCGCGACGGCGAGACCGTCGCGTCGCAGGACACCGGGACGAGCCCCGAGGCGCTCGTGTACGAGCCCGAGGACGACGGTCGCGGCAGCTATGTCGTGCAGGTGTGCGACTTCGTGGACGGTGCCGGGTGGAGCGAGCCGGCGAGCTACACCGGCTCGATCGCGTTCGGCCCGGTCGGCAGCGGCGACGCCGGCGTGCCGTACCCGCCGGCGTGGCGCGTGTTCCCGGCGTATCCGCAGATCGGCGACGACACCGCGGACATCCGCGAGCTGTGGTGCTGGGAGCAGACCGAGGGCTGCGACCGCGTGGTTGGCAACCTCGCCTCGCGCGTGCCGTGGGACGTGAACCCGCGCACCGGCGCGCCGACCTTCACGACGATCGGCAACAACGCGCAGTCCGCCGAGGCGTGGGGCAGCCCGTTCACGCCGGGCGGCGTGCAGCGTCCGGTCAGCCCGGAGCGCCGCTACGACTACCCGTTCACCAACGCGTGGCAGGACAGCGGCTGCTCCCAGAGCAACTTCACACCGGGCGGCAACGACATCGACGCCGCGGTCACGAACCTGTTCGTGATGCATAACCGCATGCACGACTGGTCGTATCACCTCGGCTTCGACGAGCGCCGCTGGAACGCCCAGGAGTTCAACTTCGGCACCGGCAACACCGCCGAGAACGACCCGCTGCTCGGCGACGCGCAGGCGGGCGCGGTGACCGGCGGCTCCCCGAGCTACCTCGGGCGCGACAACGCGAACATGATCACCAACCCGGACGGCGTGCCGGCGATCACGAACATGTACCTGTGGCAGCCGATCGCCGGGGCGTTCTACTCGCCCTGCGTGGACGGCGACTACGACATGGCCGTGATCGGTCACGAGTACGGCCACATGATCGAGAACCGCATGATCGGCAAGGGCGCGCGCCGCTCCGGCCACCATGCGGGCGCGATGGGGGAGAGCTCCGGCGACCTGATCGGCGTCGAGTACCTCAACGAGTACGGCTTCGTGCCGGTGTCGGGCGAGAACCCGTTCGCCGTCGGCGCGTACGTGACCGGTAACAAGCAGCGGGCGATCCGCAACTACGGCATGAACGCGTCGCCGCTCAACTTCTCGAACATGGGCTACGACATCACCGGGCCGCAGGTGCACGCGGACGGCGAGATCTGGAGCGCGACGAACTTCGACATCCGCAGGGCGCTGGTGGCGAAGTACGGGGCGGGCGACGCGGCGCTGCAGCGCGACTGCGCCGACGGCCGCGTGACGGCGGACCGGTGCCCGGGCAACCGGCGCTGGATCCAGCTGATGTTCGACGCGTACCTGCTGATGCCCGTTGGCCCGTCGATGCTGGACGCGCGCGACGCGTACCTGGCCGCCGACCGGTTGCGCTTCGGCGGCGCCAACCAGGACGAGCTGTGGCTGGCGTTCGCCCGCCGTGGCTTCGGGGCCGGCGCCGTCAGCACCAACACGGCGAACGACACCGACACTGATCCGAGGCCGGACTTCCGGTCGCCGAACCACGCCGCGGCGGACGTGACGTTCGCGGCGACGGCGGCGGACGAGGGCGGCGCGCCGGTGAGCGCGCGGTTCTACGTCGGCCGCTACGAGGCGCGCACGTCCCCGATTGCCGACACCGACCCGGCGACGCAGGGCGCGAACCTCGACGACCGCGCGCAGTTCGCGCCCGGCGTTTACGAGCTCGTCGTCCACGCCCGCGGGTACGGCCACCGGCGGATCCGGCGCAGGATCACGGCCGACACGACCACGATCAGCGTGCCGATGCGGACAAACAGGGCGTCGTCGGCCAAGGGCGCGTCGGCGCGCGGCGACGGCACGCAGCACGAGCAGCTGATCGACGACACGGAGGCCACGAGCTGGGACCGCACCGGGGCGCTGCCGGACGTGCGCGGCTCGCAGGTCACGGTCGACCTCCAGGGCGCCCGCCAGACGATCCGGCGAGCGAACGTGAGCGCGCTGCTCGAGGTGGGCCGGAACCGGTTCACGGCGCTGCGCTCGTTCCGGCTCGACGTGTCGGAGGACGGGACGGTGTTCAGGCCGCACTACACCAGCCCGCCGGACGCGTTCCCCGGCGTGCGCCCGCGACCGGTGGCGCCGGAGATGATCCTGCGCGAGTTCACGTTCCCGGCCGTGGAGGCCGTGGCCGTGCGGATCGTCGTGCTGGACAACCAGTGCACGGGCAACACCGCGTTCCAGGGCGACCAGGACAACGACCCGACGTCGGGCAGCGACTGCCGCGAGGGCTCGCCGGGTGCCGGCCCGGTGCCGGTGTTCGGCGACCTGCCGCAGGTGGTGGCGCCGCGCGACAACGAGGTCCACATCGCGGAGCTGCAGGTGTTCTCGGGCTAGCCGTACCGCCGGGCTCGAGCGCCCTCGCGGGGGTGCTCGGGCCCGGCGCTCGGCGTGATCACTCGGTGGCGGCGGCGACCATCGCGTCGATCTGGCCGAGATGGCCGCGCACGCGCTCGGCCATCGCGTCGAGCACCTTGCGCGCCTCCTCGATCGCTCCCGCGGCGCCCGTGAGCTGGCCCTTGATGCGGCGGACGTCCTCCATCGCGACCGTGGCGCGCTCGACCTCCGCGCGCACCGCCGACGCGTCGAGCCCCTCGGTGCCGCCCTTGGCCATCAGGACGCGGGCGCGGGCGAGCGAGTAGGCGACCTCGAGCGCGAGCCGCGAGCCCTCGTCGGGGTCGTAGACCACGAACAGCTTGTCGCCGCCGACCTCGCGCAGCGCCGTCGCGCGCGCCGGGAGCTTGTCCTCGGCGGGGACCACCCACACGGCGTAGTCGGCCGCGCGCTGGTTCATCGCCTCGTCCAGCTCGGCGAGCGCCTCGTTGCGCGACCGCTTGGAGTTCTTCGCCTCGAACACGATCCGGCCGCGCGGCCGGCCGGCCCGGCCGTCGAGGTCGACCACCACGTCGCCCTTGCGCCCCCCGGCTCCGCGCAGGTCGCCGACGGCGTCGCAGTCGTCGTCGCGCGCGCCGGCGATCGCGTCCACCGCGTCGAACACCGCCTCCTCGTAGGGGCGACCCTTGGCGGTCGAGCGGTCGTGCTCGGCCGCGACCTCGACCGCCTTCTCCTTCTCGGCGCGCAGGGCGGCGACCTCGCGCCGCAGCTCGCCCATCATCCGCTGCGTTTCGAGCAGCTGGGCGTGCTGCTGGTCGGACGACTGGCGGATGGCGCCGACCGCGGCCTTCTGGAAGGCGGCGAGCGGGTTGGACTCCTCCGCGGAGGAGAACTGCTTGAACAGCTTCTCGCGCGACTCGCTGAGCAGCTCGGCCACTGCCGCGCGGACCTGGTGCTGGACGGCGGAGCTGGACTCGGCCCCGAAGTGGCGCTGGAGCACGCGCGTGACGTGCCCGCTGTCCGGCCCGAAGGCCTCCTCGAGCCGCGTCCGCAGCTCGGTCACCACCGCCTCGGAGGTCTGCCCGAGCCGCTGCTCCACCTCGCGCGAGGCGTTCTCGAGGTCCTGGCGCAGCACCTCCACGGCGGCCCCGGCCTGCTCGCGGTCGAGCACCCGCGCGCCGATCTCGATCGCGTCCGAGACCACGCGCGCGGGGTCCTCGCCCGCGTCCGCGCGGGCGCGCACCAGCTCGGAGGCGGTCGCGTCGTCGACGATCAGGTTCTCGACGACGACCCGCCCGAGCAGGGCGGTCACACGGGGCTGGCGCAGGGGCGTGGCGGCTTCCATGGAGGTCACCGAGGCTACGGCGCAGCCCCGACGGAACCGGGGCGCCGGCGAACGGCGGGCACGTAGGGAGGAGGGCCCGAGCGCCGACTGTCGACTTTGTCGGTCTCAGCCCGACGAACTCGACAGTCGAGGCCGCTGGGCGCCGATCCCGGCTCCCTACATGCCCGCCGTTCGCCGAGACCTCAGTGCACGTCGAAGGACTGCAGGCCCTCGGCCGGCTCCGGCTCCTCGTCGAGCCGCACCACCTCCGAGTGCCCCGGCCCCGCCCGGCAGAAGTCCACCATCGCGCCCACCGCGTCGGGCGGGCCCTCGAACACCGCCTCGACCGACCCGTCGAGGCAGTTGCGCACCCACCCCGCGACGCCCCGCCGCGCCGCCTCCCGCCGCACGGAGTCGCGGAAGAAGACGCCCTGCACGCGCCCGTGGGCGCGCACCCGGCGGCGGGAAGGCGTCTCGGCCATGGCCCGGTACCGTAGACCGCATGGCCGAGGTCGAGGTCCTCGACGCGGACGTCACCACCCTCGAGGTCGACGCGATCGCCAACGCGGCGAACACGCGACTGCTGCACGGCGGCGGCGTGGCGGGCGCGATCTCGCGCGCCGGCGGGCCCGCGATCCAGCAGGAGTCCAACCAGAAGGCGCCGATCGGGCTGGGGGAGGCGGTCGAGACGTCCGGCGGGGAGCTGCCCTGCACGTGGGTCATCCACGCCGCGACCATGCACCTCGGCGGCCCCACCGACGGCGACGTCATCCGCCGCGCCACCGCCGCCACCCTCGAGCGCGCGGATGCGCTGAAAGCCAGCAGCCTCGCCCTGGTGGCGTTCGGCACCGGCGTCGGCGGCTTCCCGCTCGAGGAGGCCGCCCGGATCGAGGTGGAGGAGGTGCGGCGCCACCTGGGCGCCGGCTCGAGCCTCGAGCGCGTGGCCTTCGCGGTGCACGGCGAGGCGGCGCGGGCGGCGTTCGAGGCCGCGCTCGCTTGAGC
>JBOGYU010000175.1:0-8834 GCA_050696935.1 Solirubrobacteraceae bacterium
GGCCGAGGCCGAGCGGCCCGCGCCGGCCGCGCCGCTCGACCGCGTGCTCGCCATGCAGCGCTCCGCCGGCAACCGCGCCGTGGCCTCGATCCTCTCCCGGCACGGGGACCACGGGACCCACGCGCCCGAGCAGGCCGCCGGCGGCACCGGCACGGCGCCCGCCCTCACACAGGCCGGCCAGGAGGCGGAGGCGCTGGCCACGTGGGCGCTGCTGCGCACGGTCCACCGCCAGATGCTCGCCAGCACCGACACGCGGATCCGCAACACCGGCCAGATGCTCAACCCGCCGGGGGCCCGCTCCGAGGGCCGGCCCATGAGCGTCAAGCCGATGACGCTGCGCTCGGACTCCGCCCAGCTCGTCGCCGACCGCGGCGACAACGTCGCGGAGACCGCGTACTACTTCTACGGCTCGACCCAGGACAACGAGCACCAGCACGGCCCGAACACGATCGGCACTATCGAGGGCGACAGCACGGTGCTCGTGCGCGGCAAGCTCTCCGGCGGCACGTGGCAGAGCCACGACGACCTCATGGGCACGCTCGTGCACGAGTGCAGCCACATCATCGTCAAGGACTACGGGGAGCACCCGGAGACCGCGACCGACGCCGGCAGCTTCGACCGCTACAAGGACGAGTTCCGCGCCTACTTCGTCGAGCCGCACGGGGGCTTCGCGGGGCTCACGGGCGCCGCCCGGGCCGCCGCGATCAAGACCCACCTCGTCGGCACGAACGCCACCACGGGCGGCTATCCCGACCTGCGCGCCGCCTACTGGGCGGGGACGGCGGCCACCAACACGTTCCGGCAGCAGGTCGACGCGCACACGACCCCCGACGGCTTCAACCTCAGCAACAGCCCGTACCTGCACCGGCTCGTCACGCTGCTGCGCGAGCAGCGCACCGGCGGCGCCACGGTCGAGGACAGCATCTTCCAGATCACGATCCTCGCGCCCGCCGAGCGCTCCGAGGCGGCGGGCGCGACCCTGATCGCCACGCTGCTCTCCAACCTCCCGGCCGCCGACGCCCGGCGCATCCGGCAGGCGCTCACCTCGCCCGCGAGCGTCGGCTACGGGCGGGAGCTGAACCCCAGCGGGAGCGCCCGGATCACGGCATTCCTGGAGGCGGTCACGACGCGCGCCCCCGACCAGATCGTCGAGGCGTACCGCCTCGTGCCCGGGACCGAGCGCCACGACCTGCAGTTCAACGCGCACCTGCTCTCGTGGCTCGGGCGCGTGCTGCCCAGCGAGCGGCTCCTGCGCACGTGCGTGATCGGCATGGTCACCGGCCGCTCGTTCGTCTACTTCGACCGCGTCAGGGCGTTCGCGCAGGCCTGCACCGCGGCGGCTGGGGCGGCGGAGATGCCGGAGGCGCTACGGACGGCACTGCGCGGCCTGAGCCTCGAGGTGCGCATGGGCTACTACCGCTTCTCCGAGGACGACTACCGCGAGCGCGTCGTCCCGCTCCAGGAGCCGGTGCGGCGAGAGGTCACCGCGATCCTGCGCGGCGACCGCGAGCCGTGATCGGGGTCAGCCGCGCCTGACGCGCAGCTCCGGGGCCAGCTCGGCCAGTACGTCGAAGTCGTCGTCCTGCGTCCAGACGTCGAGATCGTGCGCGAGCGCGGTGGCCGCGACGATCGCGTCCATGGCACCGGCGCGGCTGCCGCTCGTGCGTGCCGCGGCAAGCAGGTCGGCGAGGCGCTCGGCGACGGGCTCGTCGTAGGGCAGCGCGACGAAGCGGCGTGCGCGAGCGAATGTCGCCTCCCGCAGCGTGCGCAACGGCTCGCCGCCCGCCCGGCGCAGCCCGACGCCGAGCTCGGTGAGCGTCGCGACCGAGATCCGCGCGTCGCCGGCGGGCGCCTCGCCGAGTGGGCGGCGCTGCTCTGCGGCCACGAACACGCTCGTGTCGGCGAGGTATCCGCTCACGCGGGGCTCGCCGATCGGAGGCCGCGGTGAGTCATCCGGCGATCATGTCGTCGGTCGTGAGCCCGACGTCGAAGTCCTCGGCCGGGGAGTCGACGCCGATCTCGGCCGCCAGGTCACTGATCTCCGCGAGGTCGGCCAGCAGGCGGTCGGTCGGCCGCCGCTCGCTGCGCCGCTGCCGGGGCACGATGTCGGCGACGGGCCGGCCGTGGACGGTGAGCGCGACGGGTTCGCCGCTCTCGATCGCGGCGATCACGCGGGCCGTGTGGTTCCGCAGCTCTCGGACTGAGACGTCCATGGCTGTGGCACAGCGTAGCACGGTATTGTCGTGCCGTTCACGTGAGCGTCGGGCATCCCTCGGGCGATGCCCCAGCACGCGCCGCACAACGCCATGGACGATCCCGACGAGGTCGCCCGCTTCCACGACCGCTGCAGCGACCTCATGCGCGAGCTGCTGGAGGAGCTGGCTGGCACGCCCGGCCGGCCTCGCACGTTCCCGCAGATCGAGGACGCGATGGGATGGCCGCGCCGCCGGATCGCGTCCGTGCTCGGCGGCGTCCACCACCTCCGGCAGACCGAGTTCGGCGGCCGCCGCCCCTACCGCTTCCACGACGAGCGCCACTCGGCCTCCGGCCGCTGGGAGATGTGGATGGACGCCGCCCAGGCGAGTGCCGTGCGCACCGCCCGGCGCTAAAGCGGGATGTTGCCGTGCTTGCGCTTCGGGCCGGGCTCGCGCTTGGTCAGGAGCGTGTGCAGCGCGGTGATGACCTTCGGGCGCGTCTCGTGGGGGATCAACACGTCGTCGACGTACCCGCGCTCGGCGGCGGTGTAGGGATTGGCGAAGCGGGCCTTGTAGTCGCCGATCAGCTTCTCGCGCCGCTCTTCGGGCGTCGGCGAGCCGGCGATGTCGCGCCGGTGGATGATGTTCACCGCGCCCTCGGGCCCCATCACCGCGATCTCGGCGGTCGGCCAGGCGAAGTTGAAGTCGGCCGCCAGGTGCTTGGAGGCCATGACGTCGTAGGCGCCGCCGTAGGCCTTGCGGGTGATGACGGTGATCTTCGGGACGGTGGCCTCGGCGTAGGCGTACAGCAGCTTGGCGCCGTGGCGGATGATGCCGCCCCACTCCTGCGAGGTGCCGGGCAGGAAGCCGGGCACGTCGACGAAGGTCAGCAGCGGGATGTTGAACGCGTCGCAGGTGCGCACGAAGCGCGCCGCCTTCGCGCTGGCGTCGATGTCGAGCACGCCCGCGAGCGCCTTCGGCTGGTTGCCCACCACGCCGACCGTGTGCCCGTCGAGCCGGCTGAAGCCGCACACGATGTTCTGCGCGTAGTGCTCGTGCACCTCGTAGAACTCGCCGTCGTCCACCACGAACCGCACCGCGTCGCGCATGTCGTACGGCTTGTTCGGGCTGTCCGGCACCACGCGGTCGAGCTCGGCGTCCATCCGCATCGGATCGTCCCCCGGCAGCACGCGCGGCGGCGTCTCCAGGTTGTTCTGGGGGAGGAAGCCGAGCAGGTACCGGCAGTCCTGGAGGCACTCGTCCTCGTCGGCGGCCGCGAAGTGGGCGACGCCCGACTTGGAGTTGTGGCTCATGGCGCCCCCGAGCGCCTCGAACTCGACCTCCTCGCCCGTGACCGTCTTGATCACGTCGGGCCCCGTGATGAACATGTGCGAGGTCTCGCGGACCATGAAGACGAAGTCCGTGATCGCCGGCGAGTAGACCGCGCCCCCCGCGCACGGCCCCAGCACCAGGCTGATCTGCGGGATCACGCCCGAGCAGCGGACGTTGCGCAGGAACACGTCGCCGTACGCGCCGAGCGACACGACACCCTCCTGGATCCGCGCCCCGCCGGAGTCGTTGATCCCGATCACCGGGCAGCCGACCTTCGCCGCCAGGTCCATGATCTTGCACATCTTCTCGGCCATCACCTCGCCGAGCGAGCCGCCGAAGACCGTGAAGTCCTGCGAGAAGACGCACACCCGGCGGCCGTCGATCGTGCCGTGCCCGGTCACGACCGCGTCACCGTACGGACGATTCCGGTCCATCTCGAAGTCCGTGGTGCGGTGCCGGACGTACGTGTCCAGCTCCTGGAAGGAGCCGGGGTCGAGCAGCTTCTCGATCCGCTCGCGCGCCGTGTACTTGCCCTTGGCGTGCTGCTTCTCGACCGCCTTGTCGGAGGCGTGGTGGACCATCGCCTCGCGCAGGTCGTTCAGCTGCGCGAGCTTCTCCTCATACGTCTCGGGGTTCCGTTGCCGCATTCCAGTGGCGATGCTACGCGCTATGAATGCGCGCATGCCCCGACGCCTCACGCTCCTCCTCACCGCCGTCCTGCTCACCCTCCCGGTCGCGGACGCCGTCGCCCAGACCAAGACCGGCACGCCTGGCAAGGATCGCCTGAAGGCGCGCGGCGACCGCCCGAGCGAGCTGTTCGGGTCCGGCGGAGGTGACACGCTGCTCGGCGGAGGCGGCGCGGACCGGCTGTGGGGGGAGACCGGCGGCGACCGCCTGTTCGGCCGCGGCGGCGACGACCTGCTCGACGGCGGCTCCGGCGACGACCGGATCGACGGCAGCGACGGGAACGACACCGCCGTCGGCGGCTTCGGGCGCGACGACATGACCGGGGGACCCGGCAACGACAACCTCGACTCCGGCGCGGCCGGCGACACCGTGCGCGGCGGCCCCGGCGACGACCTGATCCACGGCGGCGGGGGCGCGGACACGCTCGACGGCGGCCCGGGGAACGACGAGATCCACAACGACTCGGGGCCGGAGACGATCCTCGGCGGCGAGGGCGACGACTCGATCCACATCAACTACGGCGACCTCATCGAGGACGTCGACTGCGGCCCGGGCAACGACTCGATCTACATCGGCCCGCCCGGCACCGACGGCCTGAACTCCCACCGCGTCTCCCTCCGCCAGCGCGAGATCCGCAACTGCGAGAACGTGATCGAGGCCCCGCGCGAGCGCGACCCCACCCAGGGCGTGACCCGCTACGCGAACTCGCGCGGCGGCGGGACGCTGCGCGGCACCGAGCGCAACGACACGCTGCTCGGCGGCCCGGGTGGCGACCTCCTGCTCGCGCGCGCGGGCGACGACATCCTGTGGGGCAACCGGCTCCCTAGCGGCCGCTCCTTCGGCACGGACCGGATCGTCGCCGGCCCGGGGGCCGACACGGTGTACGGCGGCCGCGGCGGCAACCGCATCCGCGGCGGCGGCGGGAACGACTACCTCCAGGGCGGCGCGGGCTTCAACCGGATCGCGGGCAACTCCGGGGACGACCACATCTACCTGCGCGGCGGCGGCCGGCAGGTCGTCCTGGGCGGCGCCGGCAACGACCGCGTCGACGCGTTCGGGTCGGGCCGCATCTCCGTCGACTGCGGACCGGGCGGGGACACGGTGAACGTCGGCACCAGGGACGACGTCGACACGCGCAACTGCGAGCAGGTCAACCGGCGCTGAGGCGGTCGCCCTCGGCGTGAAGGGCGACCGCGAGCTCCATACGGCTCGCGGAGGCTCGGCGGGCGCTCAGATCTCGGGCTGGTACTCGCCGAACACGTCGCGCATCGCTCCGCACACCTCGCCCATCGAGCAGCGGTCGGCGAGTGCTGCCCGGATCGGGTGCAGCAGGTTCTCGCTCCCGCCGCACGCCGCGCGCAGCTCCTCCAGTCGCCGCTCGGCAAGCGCCTGGTCGCGATCCGACTTGAACGCCTTCAGGCGCTCGACCTGGTCGCGCTCGGCGGCGGGGTCGACGCGCAGGATGTCCTCGACCTCGAGCTCCTCCTCGACGTAGCGGTTCACGCCGACGACCACGTCCTGCCCGGTGCGGTAGCGCTCGTGGTAGCCGAAGGCGGACTCCTCGATCTCGTTCTTGATGAACGCGATCGCGTTCACGGAGCCGCCGAGCTCGTCGATCCGCTCGATCAGCTTCCACGCGCGGCGCTCGACCTCGGCGGTGAGCGACTCGACGTAGTAGGAGCCGGCGAAGGGGTCGACGGTGTCGGCGGCGCCGGACTCGTGGGCGATGATCTGCTGGGTGCGCAAGGCCAGCTTGGCGGCGCGCTCGGAGGGGAGCGCGAGCGCCTCGTCGTAGCCGTTGGTGTGCAGCGACTGGGTGCCGCCGCAGGCCGCGGCGAAGCCCTGGAGCGCCACGCGCACCACGTTGTTGACCGGCTGCTGGGCGGTGAGCGTGACGCCGCCGGTCTGGGTGTGGAAGCGGATCATCATCGAGCGCGGGTCCTGCGCCCCGAAGCGCTCCTTCATCGCATGCGCCCACATGTTGCGGGCGGCGCGGAACTTGGCCACCTCCTGGAAGACGTTGTTGTGGCCGTTGAAGAAGAAGGCCAGGCGGGGCGCGAAGTCGTCGACCCTCAGCCCGGCGTCGAGCGCCGCCTGCACGTACGCCATCCCGTTGGCGAGCGTGAACGCGACCTCCTGGACGGCGCTGCAGCCCTTCTCGCGGAAGTGGTAGCCGGAGATCGAGACGGTGTTCCACTTCGGGACGTGCTCGCGGCAGTAGGCGAACAGGTCGGTGGTCAGCCGCATGCTCGGCTCGGGCGGGTAGATGAAGTTCCCGCGCGCGATGTACTCCTTCAGGATGTCGTTCTGGACGGTGCCCCGGAGCTCCGTGCTCGGCACCCCTTGCTCCTCCGCCACCAGTTCGTAGAGCAGCAGCAGCACGCTGGCGGGCGCGTTGATGGTCATCGAGGTGGAGACCTTGTCGAGCGGGATGCCGTCGAACGCGGTCCGCATGTCGTCGATCGTGTCGATCGCGACGCCGGTGCGGCCCACCTCGCCGAGGCAGCGCGGGTCGTCCGAGTCCAGGCCCAGCTGCGTCGGCAGGTCGAAGGCCATGCTCAGGCCGGTCGACCCGTGCTCGAGCAGGTACTTGTAGCGCTCGTTGGACTCCTTCGCCGAGGCATAGCCGGCGTACTGGCGCATCGTCCACGTGCGCTTGCGGTACATCTCGGGGTGGATCCCGCGCGTGAACGGGAACTCGCCGGGCCGCCCCAGGTCGAGATCCTCGGGCAGGTCGTCCTCGGTGTAGAGCGGCTTGACCTCGATCCCGGAGTCGGTGAACCGGCGCGGGTCGTCCGGGCCGACGACGGGGCCGACGGAGAGGTCGGCCGTGTCCTTGTCCTCGATCGCCATGCCCTGCATGCTAAGGCGCTCGCACGAGCTTGCGAGTGCGAGTAAGCCGCATACGATCACCCGGCGCGACGAGTCGTCAGCCGGCGACGGTGCCGGCGTCGTGCAGCCGGCCGATCTCGGTCGCGCTCAGGCCGAGCACACCGGCCAGGATCTCGTCCGTGTGCTCGCCGAGCAGCGGCGCCCGGCGCGCGGGCTGGCGGCCCGACGCGGTCATCTCGAGCGGCGAGGCCGGCACGAGGTAGGAGCCGATGCCGGGCTGCTCGAGCGTGCTGAACAGCGGGTTGGCCTCGGACGCGCGGGGGTCCTCCTCCACGAGCTGGCGGAACGTCTGGTACGGGCCCCAGGACACGCCGGTGCCGGCGAAGGCGGCGCGGATCTCGTCCAGGCCGCGCGCCTCGAACCACGGGCGCAGCACGGCGGCGATCAGGTCGCGCGCCCCGAAGCGGCCGTCCTCGGAGGACAGGTCGTGGCCGGTCACGGCCTCCAGGCTCCGGAACGCCTCGGCCGTCCCGGTCACGTCCACGAGCGCCGTCCACTGCCGCCCGGTGAGCGCGACCACCATGACGCGGCGGCCGTCGCCCGTGGCGAAGTCGTGCCCGAAGGCGCCATAGAGATAGTTGCCGTCGCGGGCGGCGTCGCGGCCCCCGAGCTGCGCCTCCGCAACCCGGCCGAGGTTGCCCACCATCGCGAACGCCACGTCGGACAGCGCGAGGCGGATGAGCTGGCCCTCGCCGGTGCGCGAGCGGTGGCGCTCGGCGGCGAGGATGCCGGTCGCGGCCAGCCCGCCCATGATCGCGTCCCAGGCGGGCAGCACCGAGTTGAGCGGCACGGCGAGGTCGCGCGGGCCCGTCGCCCACGGGAAGCCGGTCGCGGGGTTGACGGTGTAGTCGACCTCCGACGTGCCGTCCGGGTTGCCCGTCAGCGCGCACATGACCAGATCGGCCCGGAGCTCTCGCAGCGAGTCGTAGGCGAGCCAGCCCCGGGCGGGGAAGTTCGTGAGGAAGGTGCCGGCCTCCGCGACCAGGGCGGTCACGAGCTCGCGCCCCTCGGGCGAGTGCAGGTCGACCTGGATCGACCGCTTGCCCTTGTTGAGCCCGGCCCAGAACAGCGACCGGCCGGAGGGCGCGAGCGGCCAGCGCCCGGCGTCGAGCCCGCCGCCGATCTGGTCGAAGCGGATGACGTCGGCGCCCAGCTGGGCCAGGGTCATGCCGCCGAGCGGGGCGGCGACGAACGCCGAGCCCTCGATCACGCGCAGGTCGGCGAGCGGCTGGTCGCTCATACGGCCACGAAGCGCCAGTCGAGGACGGGGCCGGCGTCGCTGGTCACGTGCGAGCGCAGGTGGAGCAGGTGACCGCCGCCGGGGAGCGGCTCGCGGCGCTCGAGCTCCAGCCGCGAGCGCAGCGTGTCGCCCTCGAACACCGGCGCGGTGTGGTCGGCCGCGTGCCAGCCGAGAATCGTCACCAGCGACGGCAGCGCGCGCGTGGCCTGGGCGGCGGCGAGGCCGATCGTGTGGCCGCCGTAGACGAGCCGGCGGCCGTGGGCCGCGGCGCCTGCGTCCAGATGCGCCATCGCCACATTGAGGGTGAGCCGGGCCAGCGCGGGCGCCGCATCCACGACGTCGCCGCCCTCGATCTCCTGCGCCCAGCCCTCCGGCACGGGCTCGCCGCTCGCCACGACCTCCTGCGCCGAGCCCTCGGGCACGGGCTCGCCGGCCCCCACGACCTCGTGCGACCGCACGGGGTTTCGCGCGGCCGCGAGGTCGTAGTG
>JBOGYU010000176.1:0-8785 GCA_050696935.1 Solirubrobacteraceae bacterium
GCGGCGCACCGCGTCGTCGCCGTGGCGGAGGTCGACGCTCAGCGTCACGGCGGCGGGGATGACGTTGCGCGCGCCGGGCTCGACGGCGAGCCGCCCGACGGTGGCGACCACGCCGTCGTCGCCGGCGGCCACGATGGGGTCGTCGCCGGCGGCCACGATGGGGTCGTCGTCGGCGGCGACATCACCGCGCGCCGCCACCTCCTCCGCCGCGAGCACGGCCTCGGCGGCCGCGCACAGCGCGTCGCGCCGCCCCGCCATCGGCACCGTCCCGGCGTGGCCGGCCTCGCCCTCGATCCGCACCACCGCGTGGGTCTGGCCGGTGATGGCGGTGACGACGCCCACGGGCACGCCGCGCCGCTCGAGCACCGGCCCCTGCTCGATGTGCACCTCGCAGTAGCCGAGCAGGTCGGCGGCGCTACGCGCGGCCGGCGCCGGGTCCGGCACCAGGTCGCCGAGCCGCACTCCGTCCGCGTCACGTGCGTCGAGCGGGAGCGGGCGGCCGGCCATCGCGCTCGAGCCCAGGTACGCGGTGCCGAAGCGCAGGCCCTCCTCGTCGGCGAAGCCCACGACTTCGACGGCGAACGGCGTCTGCGCCCGCTCGACGGCGGCGAGCGCGACAAGCACCCCCAGCGGCCCGTCGTAGCGCCCCGCGTCCCGCACCGTGTCCAGGTGCGAGCCGAGGACGAACGCCGGGCGGGCGGGGAGGGTGTCCCGCCGGCCGATCAGGTTGCGGACGGCGTCCTCGCGCACGTCGAGCCCCGCCTCGCGCATCCAGCCGCCGACCAGCGCGTTCGCCCGCTCCATCGCCGGGGTCCCGAAAGGGCGCACGAGCAGGCCCGGCTCCTCGCTGACCTCCCCGAGCCGCGCGCAGCGCTCGAGCACCGTGGCGGCGTCGGTCAACTGCCCCGGTACGTGGCGTAGGACCAGGGTGAGGCCAGCAGCGGCACGTGGTAGTGCGCGTCCGGGTCGGCGATCCGGAACCGCACCGGCACCCGGTCCAGGAACTCCGTCGAGCCGAAATACGCCCCGACCGCGAACACCAGCTCGTACTCCCCGGCCTCCACCTCGCCGAGCCGAGCGCGGCCGTCCGCGTCCGTGGTGACGGTCCGCAGGACCTCGCCCCCGCGCGCGAGCACGATCTCCACCCCAGCCGCCGGGCGCCCCCGCACGGTGTCGAGCACGTGGGTGGTCAGCACGGCCGGTCCAGCGTGAGGGTGATCAGGCCCTGGGCGGGGAAGGGGTCGGTGTACACGCGCCGGCCGCCGTCCTCGCCCACCGGGTCGCGGGTGTGGTTCTCGGCGGTGAACGAGACCTGGTCGATCTGGACGAAGTCGGCCAGCAGCCGGGTGCCCATCTCGTGCACCAGGTGCTGGATCGACTCCGAGACGAAGTCGTCGAAGGTCGCGGCGAGGTGGTCGCGCACGGCCCGCGCGGAGGCGTACTCGGAGGAGCCCGCATACCGCCAGCCGACGTCCATGCGCACGAACAGCGGCCGGTCGCTGCGCTCGGGCAGCGTGGTGTAGTCGTCGCGCGCGAAGCGGGTGAACGCGCTCCCGCTCAGCTTCAGCAGCCACAGGTCGGCCAGTCCGCCGGTGACCGCGCCGACCCCACCGGGCCCGACCTCCACCGCCGCCACGGCGCGATCGTCGCGCGAGCGCGAGAACACCACTCCGGAGAGCCGGTCGAAGCGCAGCTCACGGCCGCTGACCCGGACCGACTCCATCACCGGGTAGGTGGCCAGGAAGCGCTCCCCGAGGAAGGCGAGGAACCCCTCCAGCGTGGCGCCGTCGTACCGGAGCGCCTCGCGCAGGATGAAGTTCTTCATCGTGTCCGTGGCCACCACCGCGGAGTTGTCGCCCTCCGTGTAGGCGGCGGCGAAGTTGTCGCCGAGCACTTCGACGTCGACTTCGCACGCGAAGACGTCGTCGCCCTCGATCCGGTGGACCGGCACGCGGAGCTTGCCATAGGTGATCCTCAACCCATCGCCTCCAGCCGCAGTCGCGCGATCTTCGCGATCTCGCCGAGCGCCACGCGCACCTCCTCCTCGCGCGAGTGCTCGAGCCGCTCCGCGGCCGTGCGCAGGATCGACTGCTTGGTGTGCTCGCGCACGCACACGACGAACGGGAACCCGAACCGCTCGCGGTACTCCCGGTTCACGCGCGCGAAGGCGGCGTGCTCGTCCGGGGTCAGCCGATCCAGCCCGGCCGAGGCCTGCTCGCTCGCCGACTCGCCGGT
Organism: Solirubrobacteraceae bacterium; assembly: GCA_050696935.1. Classification (GTDB taxonomy): domain Bacteria; phylum Actinomycetota; class Thermoleophilia; order Solirubrobacterales; family Solirubrobacteraceae; genus DASSUW01. The sequence goes on from JBOGYU010000176.1 coordinate 2,236, forward strand.
CGCCACCTTTCCGGTCAGCTCGGGGTGGGCGCGGATGAGCGCGAGCTGGCGCTCGCGCGGGGCGGCGTACATGGCCGAGCCCAGCGCGTCGAGCAGCTCCTCGCGGTCGGCGAACGGGCGGTCGGCCCACGCGGCCTCGGCCACCCACGGCGAGTGCTCGAACAGCGGCCCGTAGCGGGCGACGAACGCGTCGCGGTCGAGCTCCTCCATGGGCGCGGATTCAAGCAGTCCGGAGCCGCTGGTACGTTCGCGCGCATGGCGACGACGAGCCCTCTCGAGCGCCGCTTCCGGTTCCAGGAGCGCGGCACGAGCGCGCGCGTGGAGGGGCTGGGCGGCATCGCGACCTTCCTGACGATGAGCTACATCCTCTTCGTCAACCCGGCCATCCTCTCGGCCGCGGGCGTGCCGTTCGAGGCGGTGGCGGTGGCGACGGCGCTCGCCGCGGCGGTCACCACGGCGGCGATGGGGCTGGCGACCAACCTGCCGTTCGCGCTCGCACCCGGACTCGGCATCAACGCCATCGTTGCGTTCGATGTGATCATCGGCCGCGGGCTGCCGTGGCAGGTCGGGATGTCGATCATCGTGATCGAGGGCCTGGTCGCGGTGGTGCTGGTGCTCGTCGGCCTGCGCCACGCGATCATGCGCGCCGTCCCGCTGTCGCTCAAGCTGGCGATCGGCGTCGGCATCGGCCTGTTCATCACGCTCGTCGGCCTGCGCGAGGGCGGCATCGTGGTCACCAACCCGGCCACCGGCATCGGGCTGGGCGACCTCACGGCGGGCCCGCCGCTGATCGCCCTCGGCGGGATCCTGGTGGCGGCGATCCTCGTGGCGCGCGGCGTGCGCGGCGCGGTCGTGCTCGGGGTGGCAGCCGCCACCGTGCTCGGGCTGATCTTCGGCGTGCTCGACGCGCCGGACGGCGTGGTCGACGCGCCGGGGTCGAGCGACTTCTCGACGATCGGCGACGCGCTCGACCCCTCGTTCCTCGGCGACGCGCTGACCGTCGCGCTGATCCCGGTGATCTTCGCGCTGTTCATGACCGACTTCTTCGACACCGTCGGGACCGCCGTGGCCGTCGGCCGGGGCGGCGGCTTCCTGGACGAGCAGGGCCAGCTGCCGGAGGCCGGCCGGCTGCTGCTGGTCGACTCCGGGTCCGCCGCGCTCGGCGGCGCGATGGGCGTCTCCAGCGTGACGACCTACGTGGAGAGCGGCGCCGGCGTCGCCGAGGGCGGGCGCACCGGGCTGACGTCGCTGGTCGTCGCCGGCCTGTTCGTGCTGGCGATCTTCTTCGTGCCGGTGATCGCGCTCGTGGGCCAGGACGTCCAGATCGCGGAGGACACCTTCATCCACCCGGCGATCGCGCCCGCGCTGGTGATGGTCGGCTACCTGATGATCCGGATCGTCGCGGACATCGACTGGTCGCGCGCCGAGGACTCGGTGCCGGCGTTCCTGACCATCGCCGGCATCCCGCTGACCTTCTCGATCGCCGCTGGGATCGGCCTCGGCGTGATCGGCTACGTCGTCGTGATGCTCGCCACGGGCCGCGCCCGCGCGATCCACCCGCTGATGTGGGCGATCGCGCCGTTCTTCGTGGCGTTCTTCGCGGCGGACTGGCTGAGCGCGAACGTGTTCACGTAGCGGCGCGACGGAATCCACCGCAGCCGCGCCGGGCGCAGAAGCCGAACCACAGGATCGCCCAGACGATCCACCACGCGGCCATCACCGCGGCGACGATCACGACGGCGGCGAGGACCGCCAGCGTGAGGGCGACGGCGAGCGCCACCCGCATGATCGGGAGCGCGCGGCGCACCGCCGGCTCGGTGCGCGCGGGAAGGTCGGCCAGCAGCCGCTGGAGGTCCCCGTACGTGCGCGCCCGCAGCGCGGCGTGCAGCCGCTCCTCAAGCTCCTCGGGCTCGAGCCGGCCCTCGACGGCGGCGTGGCGCAGCCGCTCGGCGACCGCCTCGCGGTCGCGGTCCGCCGCCCTGAGCGTCGACTGCCGCGACATGCTCCCAAACGTTACACGGCGAGCGGCACGAGCTCGAAGCGGTCGACGTCCACCAGCCCGCGGTCGGTGATCTTCAGCGACGGGATCACCGAGAGGGCGAGGAAGGAGAGCGTCATGAACGGCGCGGGGTCGGCGACACCCTGGTCGTGCAGCATGGACTGGAGCGCCTCCAGCCGCTCGACCACGGCCTCGACCGGCTCCTCGGAGAGCAGGCCGGCGACCGGCAGCGGGAGCTCGCCGCGGACCTCGCCGTCGCGGGCGACGACGATGCCCCCGCCCAGCTCCTGCAGGCGGGCGGCGCAGGCGGCCATGTCGGCGTCGGCGACCCCCACGATCACGATGTTGTGGGCGTCGTGGGCGACGGTGGAGGCGAAGGCGCCGGCCCGCAGGCCGAAGCCCCGGACCAGGCCCCTGCCCACGCGGCCGGTGGCGTGGTGGCGCTCGACCACGGCGATCTTGGCGAGGTCGCGCTCGGGGTCGGCGACCACGAGTCCGTCGCGCTTGGTGGCTGTCTCCTCACGCGCGTGCGTGATGAGCTGGCCGGGGACGATCTCGATCACGCGCACGCGGTCGCCGTGCGCCGGGATCTGGAAGGTCGGCCGCGGGCCGGTGCGCACCGTCTCGCGCAGGTGCGCGGGGATCGGGGGGCGGGGGAAGGCGTCCACGAGCGCGCCGTCCTTGTACACGCGCGCGGGGCGGAAGGACTCGAGGTCCTCCAGCAGCACGAGGTCGGCGCGCAGGCCGGGGGCGATCGCGCCGCGGTCGTGCAGACCGTGCGCCCGGGCGGGGTGCAGCGTCGCCATCAGCAGTGCGTCCTCGGGCGCGATCCCCTCGGTCACCGCCACGCGGCACATCTGGTCGATGTGTCCCTCGCGGTAGAGGAAGTCGGGCTCCCGGTCGTCGGTGCAGAACGCGCAGTGCTCGGGCCCGTAGCGCTTCACGAGCGGCAGCAGGTCGCGCAGGTTGTGGGCGTTCGACGCCTCGCGGATCAGCACCCACATCCCGCGCCGGCGCTTCTCGAGCGCCTCCTCGTAGGTGGTCGCCTCGTGGTCGGAGCGGATCCCGCCGGCGACATAGGCGTTCAGCTGCGGCCCGGTGACCCCGGGGGCGTGGCCGTCGGCGTGGCCGGGGAGCTCGAGCCGCGCCAGCACCTCCGGATCGCCCGCGATCACGCCCGGGAAGTTCATCATCTCGGCGACGCCGAGCGCGCGGGGGTGGCGCAGGATCGCCTCGATGTCGGCGACGTCGAGGACGCAGCCGGGGGACTCGAAGTCGCTCGCCGGCACGCACGAGGGGGCCATCACGAACACGTCGAGCGGCAGGTCCTCGGTCGCCTCGAGCATCCACTCGACGCCGGGGCGGCCGAGCACGTTGGCGATCTCGTGCGGGTCGGTCACCACGGCGGTCGTGCCGTGCGGGACCACGGCGCGGGCGAACTCGGCGGGGGTGAGCTTGGACGACTCCAGGTGCACGTGCGCGTCGATGAAGCCGGGCACCAGGTGCCGTCCCTCCGCCTCGACGCGCTCGTGCGCGTCGTACTCCCCGATCCCGGCGATCCGGCCGCCGGCCACGGCAACGTCGCCCTCCAGCCACTCGCGCGTGAAGGCGCTGAACACGCGCGCGCCGGAGATCACGAGGTCCGCCGGCTCATCCCCCCGAGCGACCGCGATTAAAGGGGTCAGACCCCTTGAGTCACCCCCACTCAAGGGGTCTGACCCCCCCGGGTTTCTGTGGGCGCCTCGAGCCGGACGTCGAGCGTCCGCGCGCCCGCGTCCAGCGACGCCTCGATCACGCCCACCAGCGCCGCCAGCACGTCGGCTCGCGGGCCGGTCAGGATCGTCTCGCCCGGCCCGGCATCGTGCGCGAGCCCGGAGGCGGCGGCCGTGGCGCGCGCCGCCTCGCCCTCGATGTGGCAGCGCGCCGAGAGCTCGGCGGGCGGGACGGGCACCGCTCAGACCCCCACGATGTGGTCGGGGCGGACCGGCACGCGCGCCAGCTCGGCGCCGGTGGCCGCGCGCAGGGCGGCTACGATCGCCGGGGTGGAGGAGATCGTCGGCGGCTCGCCGACTCCGCGCAGCCCGTAGGGCGAGTCGGGATCGCCGAGCTCGAGCACCTCCAGGCGCACCGGCGGCATGTCGAGCACCGTGGGGATCAGGTAGTCCGTGAACGACGCGTTGCGCACCTCGCCGTCGACCACCTGGATCTCCTCCATCAGCGCGAGCCCGAGGCCCTGCGCGATCCCGCCCTCGATCTGCCCCTCGACCGCCTGCGGGTTGATCGCCTTGCCGACGTCCTGCGCCGTGGCGATCTCCACCACGCGCACGAGCCCGAGCTCGGCGTCGACGTCCACCACCGCCCGGTGGGCGGCGAAGGCGAAGGTCACGTGCGCGTCGCCCTGGCCCTTCTCGTCGAGCGGGAACGTGGGACGGTGGTGGTATTCGCGGGTGGCCTCGATCGGCTCGTCGAGGGAGCCGCCGCCGCGCTCGAGCTCCTCGCGCACGGCCTCGCACGCGGCCTTCACCGCGCCGCCGGTCATGTAGGTCTGGCGCGAGGCGGAGGAGGAGCCGGACGAGCCGACCTGCGTGTCGGCGGGCAGCACCGCCACACGCTCGACCCCGAGCTCGTGGCGGGCGATCTGCTCCTGCACCGTCACGAGCCCCTGGCCCACCTCGGCGGCGGCGGTGTGGACCTCCACGAGCGGCTCCCCGCCGGCCATGGACAGGCGCACGCGTGCGGTGGAGTAGTCGTCGAAGCCCTCGGAGTAGCCGATGTTCTTGAAGCCGACGGCGTAGCCGATCCCGCGGCGCACGCCCTCCCCGTGGGTGGTATTGGAGACGCCGCCGGGGAGGCCGTCGGAGCCCTGCGGCAGCGGGCGGTCGTGCACGCTGGCGAGCAGCTCGGCGACGGGGGCGGGGCAGCGGACCGGGGCGCCGGTCGGCAGCGTCGCGCCGGTGGCGAGCGCGTTGCGGCGCCGCAGCTCCACCGGGTCCAGCTCGAGCGCCGCCGCCAGCTTGTCCATCTGCGCCTCGTACGCGAAGCAGGTCTGGACGGCGCCGAAGCCGCGCATCGCGCCGCACGGCGGGTTGTCGGTGTAGACGACGTAGGAGTCGACGAGCGCGTTGGGGACGTCGTACGGCCCGCAGGCGAAGGAGGCCGCGTTCGAGCACACCGCGGTGGAGCTCGACGCGTAGGCGCCGCCGTCCAGGAGGATCCGCGCCCGGACGTAGACGAGGTGGCCGTCGCGGGTGGCGCCGTGCTCGTAGCGCATGCGGGCGGGATGCCGGTGGACGTGCCCGAAGAACGACTCCTCGCGCCCGTACATGATCTTCACCGGCTTGCCGGTGTGCAGGGCGAGCAGGCAGGCGTGGACCTGCATCGAGAGGTCCTCGCGCGCGCCGAACGCGCCGCCGACGCCGGCGAGCGTGATCCGCACCTTCTCCGGCGGCAGGTCGAGGCTGGCGGCGACCTGGTCGCGGTCCACGTGCAGCCACTGGGTGGAGACGTACAGGTCGACCCCGCCGTCCTCGGCCGGGACCGCCATGCCGGACTCGGGGCCGAGGAACGCCTGGTCCTGCATGCCGACCTCATACTCGCCGGTCACGACGACGTCGGCGGTGGCGTGGGGGTCGCCGTGCTCGATGTGGACATGGCGCAGGAGGTTGCCCGACGGGTGGAGCGGCTCCGCGAGGAACGCCTGCTCCGGGTCGGTCACCGGGGTGAGCGGCTCGTAGTCGACCTCGATCCGGGCGGCGGCGCGGCGGGCGGTCTCCGGGTGGTCGGCGGCGACGATCGCCACCGGCTCGCCCTGGTAGCGCACCGTGTCCCAGGCGAGCACGGGCTGGTCGGCGATCTCAAGGCCGTAGACCTTGCGGCCGCGGACGTCCTCGTGGGTGAGGACGGCGTGCACGCCGGGGACGGCGAGGGCGGGGGCGATGTTGACGTCGCGGATCCGCGCGTGCGGGTGCGGGCTGCGCAGGGTGGCGCCCCAGAGCATGCCGTCGGCCCACAGGTCGGAGGAGTAGGCGAACTCGCCGGTGACCTTCGGGATGCCGTCGGGGCGGCGCAGGCTCTCGCCGATGCCGCCGCGCGTGGTCGTCTCGACGCTCACACCGCGACCTCCTGGAGTCGCCGGCTCGCTCGCGCCAGGTCGCGCGCCAGCGCGGCCTCGTCGGCCGTGCGGAGCTCGCCGTCCTCGATGACCGGGCGGCCGCCGACGAGCAGGTGCTCTGCGCGTGGGCGGGGGCCGAGCACGAGCGCGGCGACCGGGTCGGCGATGCCGGCGTGATCGATGCCGTCGAGCCGCCACAGCGCGACGTCCGCGAGCTTTCCGGGCTCGAGCGAGCCGATCTCGGCCTCGCGGCCGAGGCAGCGGGCGCCGTGGATGGTGCCGAGCGCGAGCGCCTCGCGGGCGGTGAGGGCCCGCGGGCCGCCGCGCAGACGGGCGACCAGCAGCGCCTGCCGCAGCTCTCCCGCGAGCTCGCCCGCCTCGTTCGAGGCAGCGCCGTCGACGCCGAGGCCGACCGGCGCTCCCGCGGCGGTGAGGGCCGC
>JBOGYU010000177.1:0-8773 GCA_050696935.1 Solirubrobacteraceae bacterium
GGCGCGACCGGGCCGGGCGGCGCGGCCTGTCGGCGCTCGCGGCGCTCGCGCTTGGGCTCGCGCCGCCCGGCCCGGTCGCGCCCGCGCCGCTCGCCCTTGCGCGCCTTCTCCTTCTTTCGCCACTCCGCCTTCGGCGGCTCGAGCCCGAGCGCCTCGGCCAGCGCGGCGGCCGTGCGCTGGAGCACGGGGTCGCGCGGGCCGGTCGGGCCGGTGCTCGCCGCCGTCGCGGTCCCACCGCTCTGCGGGAAGTTCGCGGTGCAGCCGAAGGTGGGCGAGATCGCGTACGTCGAGCACTGGTTGACGATCAGCCCGGCGCGCAGGTAGTGCCCGAACGAGTCGAACCCGTTGATGGCGGCCACCTGGTAGAAGACGTAGTCCATCGCGCGCTCGATGCCGTCGCTGCGCTCGAATGACTCCAGGACGGCCCTCGCCGTCGCACCCACCGGCCGCAGCGCGCTCGCCAGCCGTCGCAGGTCCGCGACCACCGGCCGGGCGTCGATCACCGCCGGCGTGCCGATCTCGGCCGCGTCCCCGAGCGACTCGAGCGACGGGATCGCGGACTGCGAGAACGGGCCGAGCTGGAGGATGAGCCGGTTGATGTCCGGCGCCACCTCGCCGAGGTCGGTGAGCACCGGCGTCATCTCGTCGCTGAGCGCGCCGAGGCGCACCATGGTCGGCCGCAGCTCGCGCAGGAAGCGCGGCAGCCGCTCGATGTCGGCCTCCAGGTCGTCGCGCCGCTCGGCCGTCGCCTGCGCGACCTCGCCGGCGTTGTCGATCGCCGAGCCGACGCGGCGGCGCTCGCGCGCGAGCGGCTCCATGATCGCGTCCGAGTCGCGCGCGAGGTCGGACAGGACCTGGTTCTGCGACGCGAGGATCTGCAGGACCTCGTCGATCTCCTTCAGCGCCGGGTCGGCGCGCCGGATGACCTCGCCGAGGTCGCGCCCGCGGCCGGCCACGCCGATGCCGAGGTCGGACAGGATGATCGACAGGCGCTCGCGCTCCGGCTCGCGCATGATGTTGTTGACCAGGTCGAGGTCGACGGCCTTGCCGTTGCGCTCGACCGGCAGCAGGTACTGGCCCTCGCCGGGGCCGTCCTCGATCCGCTCGAGCTCGGGCTCGGGCCGGGCGCCCGGCGCGCGCGCCTGCGTGACCTCGCACTCCACGAACCGCTCGCCGATCAGCGACTGCGGGCGGACGATGCAGCCGGCGTCGCGGCGGAAGTCCTGGTAGCCGGGATCCGTGATGTCGAGCACGATCGCGGCCTTGAAGTCGTCGGTGACGTCGATCGAGTCGATCGTCCCGACCTTCACGCCGGCGACCTTCACGTCCTCGCCGGGGATCACGAACCCGGCGTTGTCGAAGATCGCGCGGACCTTGTAGCCCTCGTCCTCCCCGCGGGTGAGCACCACCACCATGGCGGCGGCCGCGGCGAGCAGCAGGACGACGGCGAGGACCCGCCTCATGGCCCCGGCAGCCTCAGTGTCGGGTCGCAGTCCAGGTTGCCGCTCTCGTCCCGCCAGGGCGCCGAGCCGTCGGCCGGCTGCTGGGTCGCCGCCCCCGGGCAGCGCCGGATCACGCCCGTCTCGAGCCCGTCGAACCGCTGCGAGGGCGGGATCGGGGAGAGCACCCCGCCGGCCGGGTTGTCGGTGAACGAGAAGGCGTTGAAGATCGGCTGGATGCGGGCGAAGTGGCCGTTGGCGTCGTAGTTGGCGGAGCCCTGCCCGAAGTCCCGGAACCAGCCGACGAAGTCGGGCGTGTAGGGGCGGACGAACTCGAGCACCGGCTGGAGCTTCTGGAGGGCCTGGCGGCCGCTGCGGAAGGCCGGGGTGGCGACGCGCTGGAGGCGCGGCATCTTGCGCGTGGCCTCCACGAGGTCGTTGTCCTCGCCGTCGCGGCGGACGAGCGTGCGCAGGTCGCGGATCGTCGGCCGCGCGTCGCGCACCAGCGGCCGCAGCTCGCGCAGGAACGGCGCCAGGTCCCGGGTGGCGGGCTTGGACTCGGCCACCAGCACGTCGAGGTCGTCCAGCGTGGCGCGCAGGTTCACGAACGTCGTGTTGCCGCGCCGCAGCGTGGTCGGCAGCAGGCCGAGCGCCCGCGCCAGCGCGGCGTTCTCCTGCCCGATCGCCCGGGCGGTGGCGTTGGCGTTGGCGACCAGGCCGGAGAGGTCGTCGCGCCGCTCGGCGATCGCCGTGACGGCGCGCGAGGAGTTCACCAGGAAGCGCGTCAGCGCGCCCTCGTCCTCGGTCACCTCCTGCACGAGCTGGCGGGAGGTCGAGAGGAGCGGGTTGAAGTACCGGGCCGACCGGCCGGCCTCGTCGCCCTTGCCCTCGTACTGGGTGGCGAAGCCGCGGATCACGTCGGAGAGGTCGGCGCGCGTGCGCTGGTCCAGCGTGTTGAAGATCTGGTCGAGGTCGACCACGTCGGTGGTCGCCTCGGCGGTGAGCGTGGCGCCCTCGGGCAGCGCCTTCGCGTCCCCCGGCGCCGGCGTCAGCGCGACGTAGCGGTTCGCGATGCCCGACAGCGACGTGAGCCGGATCACCGCGCGCGTGCCCTCACGCAGCGGCGCGTACGGCTCCTGGACCGTGACCTTGACCGCCGCCTGGTTGTCGTCGGTCAGCTCGATCGCCTGCACCGAGCCGACGCGCCGGCCGCCGACCTGCACGTCGTCGTCCGTGACGAGCTGGCCCGCGTTCTCGAACAGCAGCGTGTACTCGGTCCCGCCGTCGCCCCGGAAGAGGAGGAGCCAGACCGCGAGCGCGACGACCAGCGCGAGGGCGCCGGTCGCAGCAGCCCGGGCCACCGTCACAGGCGGCGCTCCATCACGCGATGCATCGGATCCCTGGGCACTCTCCTCCGCCTGACCCCCGGATTCCGGTGCGGGGGCGGCGCACCGTATCGGGGGATTGTTTATCGCGCGTTGAGCGTAGTCGGTGGCTGCGGAACGTGCGTCAGCCGGCTTGTAGGGCGGCCGGTCCGGGAGGCCGCGGTCTACCGTCCTGCCTGGAGGGGACAGTGTCCCCGCAGGGCAGGATCGTTCGAAGAATCCTGCCCTGGTGTCGTCCTGCAACACCTATCCAGGACGGTACCCGCCGACCCGGTACCGTCAGCGCCTCCTAGCCGCCTTCCCACGGAGCGCGCGCCGCGCGCGCCGGCGCTCCTCGTCGGCGAGCTCTTCCAGCAACCGGCTCATAGGCCCTCCCGCGCGGTCTACGCGCGCCGGCCCGGCCGGGTTCGATCACTCCATGCCGAGCGGGCCCTGCGAGGCGCCGGAGAGGAACTGGCGCACGAACTGGTTGTCGGAGTTGAAGAGGTCCTCGGCCGGGCCGGACTCGACGATCCGCCCGCGCCACAGCACCGCGATGTACTCCGCGACGCGCTTGGCGGACATGATGTCGTGCGTGATCACGACGTAGGCGCCGCCGTTCTCCTCGTGGACCTCCTTGATCAGCTCGCACAGCAGGGCCGTGCGGACCGGGTCCAGGCCGGAGTCGGGCTCGTCGAAGAGCACGATGTCGGGGTCGAGCACGAGCGCGCGGGCGAACCCGGCGCGCTTGCGCATCCCGCCGGAGAGCTCGTTCGGCATCTTGTCGGTGGAGCCCTCGAGGCCGACCTCGCGCAAGCGGCGCATCACGATGTCGCCGATCTCGTCCTCGCCCTTGTCGGTGTGCTGGCGGAGCGGGAACGCCACGTTGTCGTACAGGTTCATGGAGCCGAACAGCGCGCCGTCCTGGAACAGCACGCCGAACTTCTTGCGCATGTCGAACAGGTCGTCGTCGGCCATGCCGGGGACCGACTCGCCGTGGACCAGCACGTCGCCCTCGTCGGGGTACAGCAGCCCGACCATGTGCTTGATGCACACCGACTTCCCGGTGCCCGACGGCCCGAGGATCATCGAGATCTTCCCCTCGGGGATCGTCATGTTCAGGCCCCGCAGGATGCGGTTGCGCCCGAAGGACTTGTGGACGTCGACGAACTCGACCGCATCGGTCGCGCCGGTGGGGCGCTGGGATCCGGTGTGCCACTTGAACTCGTCGTGCGACTCCATGCTCATCCTCCGATCGGGGCCCTCGGGTTCGCCCCCCAGAAGACCTGCGTGCCGAGCATCCCGATCAGATGCACCAGCACGATGTTCAGCACCATCGACTTCGCGGTGGCCGTGCCGACGCCGACCGGCCCGCCGCTCGCCGTGTACCCGTAGTAGCAGCCGACGAGGACGATGACGGTCGCCATCGCCATCCCCTTGATCACGCTGTACAAGAGGTCGGGTGGGTTCTGGAACATCCAGAAGATCAGGAAGTAGCCGCCGCTGGACACCTCCCCGATCTGCTGCACCACCGCCAGGTAGGAGGCGAAGAACCCGGCCCCGACGCCGGCGAGGTACATGAACGGCAGCACCATCCAGGCGGCGAGCAGGCGCGTGGCGCACAGGAAGGTCATCGAGGAGATGCCCATGACCTCGAGCGCGTCGATCTCGTCGGAGATCCGCATCGAGCCGAGCTCGGCCACGATGCCGGTGCCGACCTTCGCGGCCATCATGTAGCCGAAGCCGTAGGGCACCAGCTCGCGCAGGTCGCACCAAGCGGCGAACACGCCCGCGTACGCGGGGGCGCCGACGGCGCGGTTGAAGTAGGCGCCCTCGATGCCGCACTGGAGGCCGATGATGAAGATCAGGCCCCAGATCACCAGCGTGGAGGAGAGGATCAGGACGCCGGCCTGGCGCAGCGCCTCCCCGAAGAAGCGGAACACCTTCAGCGTGAAGACCTCGCCGACGACGCGCCCGCAGAAGCGGACGATCTCGCCGAAGGAGGCGAGCCAGTCGCGCGGGACGGCGAGCCACTGACGTCCCATCACGTGCCGCCGTTTCGAGTCATGGCGCCGGTCACTTGATGTTGATGATCTCGGGGTGGGTGGCCAGCAGCGTCTGCGTGAACACGTAGTTGAACGCGAACACGCCGAGCGTGGCGATCACCACCGCCTGGTTGACGGCCCTGCCCACGCCCTCGGCCCCGCCGGACGCGGTCATGCCCTTGTAGCAGCAGACGATCGCGATGATCGACCCGAACATGGTGCATTTGAGCACGGACCCCCACAGGTCGACCACCGAGGCGTTCGTGAAGAACGTCGCCCAGAAAGGGCCGAGCGGCGCGCCGTTGACGAGCGTGGCGACGACGCCGCCGAAGATGCCGAACAGCAGCGCGTAGATGTCGAACAGGCCGGTGACGAGCATCAGCGCCAGGAAGCGCGGGACCACGAGGTTCTTGACGGGGTCCACGCCGAGCACCTGGAGCGCGTCCAGCTCCTCGCGGATCTTGCGCGCGCCGAGGTCGGCCGTGATCGCGGTGCCGGCCACGCCGGCCAGCACGATCGCGGTCACGAACGGCGCGAACTCGCGGATCGAGGCGAGCACGAAGAAGCCGCCGAGGCGGTCCAGCGCGCCGAACAGCACCAGGAAGTTCGCCGCCTGGAGGCCGGGCGCGCCGTAGCCGAAGGCCACGGTCGAGACCACCAGCGGGAACCAGCACAGCTTGAGGGCGAACAGGAACTGGTTGACGAACTCGCCGCCGTAGGGGTACGGCGGCCTGAGGGCCGACATGATCGTCTTGCCCGTCAGGATCATCATGTCGCCCACTTCCTCCAGCATGCCCTTGGCGGGCAGGAAGGCACGATCGGCGACGGTTCGGACCACTTGTCTCCCTGGTAGCTCCGGCGGACGGCGAAGGTTATGGGACAGCCTTCATCAGGGCCAAACGGGAACCGTCGCGAGAACTTGCGGTCCGCGCTAACGTCGCGCGGCGATGAGGGCCCTGGTGTGCATCGCGCTGCTCGTGCTCGCCGCGGCCGGCTGCGGCGGCGAGCGGCAGGACGCCGACGAGCCCGAGGGCGAGTTCACGCTCGAGATCGTCGAGGCGTCGTTCCCCGAGCGCCAGTCGATCGCCGAGCGCTCGACGCTCAGCCTCGAGGTCCGCAACACGGACGACCGCGAGCTGCCGAACCTGGCGGTGACGATCGAGACCGAGCCCGACGACGGCGGCGAGGCCGGGGTCGCCTTCGCACGGGCCGCCGACGACGAGCGGCTCGCCGACGACGCCCGCCCCGTGTGGGTGCTCGACCGCGGCCCCGAGGGCGGCACCAGCGCATACACGAACACGTGGGCGCTGGGGCCGATGTTCCCCGGCCAGACCGAGACCTTCGAGTGGCGGCTCACGGCGGTCCAGGCCGGCGACTACACGATCAACTACCGCATCTCGCCCGGGCTGGACGGCAAGGCCGTCCCGGCCGACGGCCAGCGCACGACCGGCTCCTTCGAGGTGACGATCTCCGACGAGCCGGTGCCCGCGCGCGTGAACGAGGAGGGCGAGGTCGTCCGCGGCGACGAGGCCGGCGGCCCCGGCGTGGGGGATTGACGGCCTGCACTCGGCCGCACGCCGGGCGGATGCCGCACGAACCTCAGGCGACCAGCGCGAACGGCACGTCCGGCCAGGCGCGCAGGTCGTCCAGCGGCTGGTACTCGTCCAGCTCGGCCACGTGCCGGTAGCGGGCGCGCGGGCCGGTGCGGGCGATCTCCTCCAGGGCGCCGACGAGCCGGTCGACGTCCTCCGGCGTGGTGCCGAGGCCGATGCTCGCCCGCACGGCGCCCGGCAGCGCGGGGCGCCCGCCGGCGCGGATCTCGGCCGCCAGGCGGGCGATCTCGGATTCCGGGACTCCGAGCAGGTGCGCGACCAGCGGGTGCGAGCAGAAGCGGCCGTGGCGCACGCCGATCGCGTGCTCGGCGCTGAGGATCGCGGCCAGCTGCGGATGGCGGTAGCCGTCGAGCTCGAAGCTCACGACGCCGACGCGATCGGCTTCCTCCCACAGCGCCAGGGTCCGCAGGCCGGGCACCCCGGCCAGGCCGTCCCGCAGGCGTGCGGCCAGCCCCTTCTCCTGCGAGGCCACGGTGTCCATCCCGACGTCGAGCAGCGCCCGGCAGGCGGCGCCGAGCGCGACGACGCCGACGACGTTCGGCGAGCCGGCCTCGTAGCGGTCGGGCGCGTCCGCCCACAGCACGTCGTCGAGCGTGACGAGGCGGACCGCGCCGCCGCCCCGCAGCAGCGGCTCTCCCGCCCCGATCCGGCCCACGAGCGCGCCCGCCCCGAAGGGCGCGTACAGCTTGTGGCCGGAGAGGCACAGGTGGTCGATCCCCGCGGCCGCCATGTCGATGGGGCGGTGGGGCGCGAGCTGGGCGGCGTCGACGAACAGCTCGGCGCCGTGGCGGTGGGCGAGCGCGGCGAGCTCGGCGACCGGCCACAGCTCGCCGGTGACGTTCGAGGCGCCGCTGACCGCGACCAGGTCGAACCGCGCGCCGCGCAGCGCCCGCTCGCACGCCTCGAGCAGCTCCTCCGCGGAGCGGGTGAAGGGGAGCAGGCTGACGTCGTGCCGCCGCCAGGGCAGCATGTTGGCGTGGTGCTCGGCCGGGCTCGAGAGCACGCGCGCGCCCGCCGGCAGCGCGGTCGCCAGCACGTTGATCGCCTCGGTCGTGTTGCGCACGAACACGACCTCGTCGTCCGGGCGGGCGCCGGTGAACTCGGCGACCGCCGCCCGCGCCCCCTCGAACGCGGCGGTGGCGACGCGCGACTTCACGCCGGTCCCCCGGTGCACGCTGCTGTACCACGGCACGAACGCCTGCACCGCCTCCCACACGCCGGCCATCGCGGGGGTGCTCGCCGCGTAGTCGAGGTTCACGTAGCAGCGGGACTCGCCGTCCACGCACGGGACCATGGTGTTCGCGCCGATCAGTTCGGGCAGCATCCGCGCAGCCTCCCACCGGCGGCCGCGGCCGTCACTGGGGGTAACCGTAGCTTCGCTACTGCGGGAGCGCGGGCGCGATGATCCGGTAGGCCTTCAGGCCCAGCCCGAGGCGCTCGCGGTCCTCGGTCTGCATCGGGTCCAGGCCGCTGAGCTCCTTCACGCGCTCCAGGCGGTAGGCGACCGTGTGGCGGTGGGCGTAGATCGCCGCCGCCGTCGCGTTCATGTTGCAGTTGTGCTCGAGGTACGCCTCGAGCGTGGCCACGAGCTCGGTCCGGTACTGGTCGTCGTAGCGCACGACGGCCGCGATGGTCTCCTCGTAGAAGGAGCGCACCTCCTCGGGGTGGGAGGCGAGCACGCGGAACAGGAGCCGGTAGGTGCCCGTCCCGATGTCCTCGCGCGCCGTGCCGCCGCGCCGCAGGACCTCCAGCACCAGCTCGGCCTCCTGGATCGCGCGGCCCAGCTCCGCCGGATCGGCGTAGTGGGAGGAGAGCGCGACCATCCCGTATGGCTGCAGGCGGGCGGCGAGCGCGCGCGCCGCCGCCTGGTCGCCGGGCAGCAGCGCGTAGACGCGCCCGTCGTCGAGCGGCTGGGCGAGCGCGCCCGGGTGCTCGGAGACGATCAGAGCGACCACGTGGCGCGGCCGCTGCGCCGTCAACTCCGCGCACAGCATCACCGCGCCGCCGGAGAGGTCGCAGCCGAGCCGCGCGGCGCGGCGCACGACGTCCGCCGACTCCAGGCCCTCGCGCAGCTGCTCCAGGAACGAGCCGCGGATGTCCTCCTGCACCTCCTCGCGCGCCTCCTCCACCGCCACCTCGGTCAGCGCGGCGACCGCGGCGAGGTGCAGGAACTCGATCGCGTCCGGCTCGGGCCGGCCGGGCTCGAGCAGGACGACGACGCCGATCCGCTCGTCGCCGGAGGCGATCGGCACCTCCGCCACCATGCCCGGCGGCACCGGCGCCACGCGGTCGCCCGCGTACCGGCGCACGGC
>JBOGYU010000178.1:0-8745 GCA_050696935.1 Solirubrobacteraceae bacterium
CGCCAACCGCGTGCGCGGAGGCGCAGCCCGAGGTCGACGTCCTCGCCGTAGGCGAACAGCGCCTCGTCGAACCCATCGACCTCCTGCCACGCGCTGCGGCGGTACGCCGCGGCGCCGCCGCTCGGCATCGCGAGCCGCCCCGGCGGCGCATGGCGTCCGCGGTTGTACGCAGCGAGCCCGCGGTCGAGCTCGATCCCGAACGCGTCCACGGCCCCGGTGCCCGGGATCGTGGTCAGCCCCGCCACCATGCCCACGCCGTCGGCCGCGAGCGGCGCCGTGATCGCGGCCACGAACCCCGGCTCGACCAGCACGTCGTTGTTGATCAGCACGATCGCGTCGCCGTCGCCGGCCCGCACGCCCGCGTTCACCGCGCGGCCGAAGCCCAGGTTCTCGGGCAGCTCGACGAGCGTCACGGCCGGGAACCGCTCCCGGATGAGCTCGACCGTGCCGTCACCCGACGCGTTGTCGACCACGATCACCCGCTTGGGCGAGGGGTCGGCCTCGAGCGCGTCCAGGCAGCGCTCGAGCATGTCGCGCGCCTGCCAGGTTGGGATGACGACGTCGGCCGCTGTCACTTCGTGGCCAGCACGTACCACTGGCCGACGAGGAACTCGGTGGAGTGCCCGCGCGTCAAGCGGTCGAGCGCCGCCGAGCGGTGCAGCGCCGGATGCGAGGTCGAGCGGACGGTCCAGCCGGCGGCCTCGATCGCCTGCACGATGTCCCGCCGCGTGAACCAGCGCAGGTGCGTGTTGTCGCGGTGCCCCCAGTCGGTGTAGCCGAACGTGCCGCGGATGACGAGGTCTCGCACGAGCGAGTAGTGGCGCGCGTTCGGCACCGACACGTGGAGGCGCGCGCCGTCCGTCGCCACGTCGAGCAGCCTGCGCAGCACCGTGTATGGGTCGCCCAGGTGCTCGAGCACGTCGTAGCAGCAGATCGTGTCGAACGGCCCGGAGAGCCCCGCGAGCTCGGTCTCGACCGTCCCCACGGCGACCTCGTCGTACGTCTCCCGGGCGATCGCCGCCGCCTCGGGCAGCATCTCCACACCCGACAGCCACTCGGCCCCGGCGGCGCGCAGGCCGGGCCCGACCGCCCCCTGCCCGCAGCCGACGTCGAGCACGCGGCCGATCGGCGGTGGGAGCGCCGCCACGAGATCGGCACGGTCGTTGCCGTAATAGCCCGTCGGCTTGGCGGCGGAGACGCCCATGATGGCGACAGCCTAGAGTTCCTGCGCGTGACCCCACCGCGAGCAGCGCCGGCGCTGGCCGCCTGGCCCGCCGACGGGCTCGAGGCGGTGCCCCGCTGCCCCGTGTGCGGCGCCGGGGAGCGAGCGCCGCTGTACTCGGGTCTGCACGACCGGGCCTTCGGCGCGGCGCCCGGCGAGTGGAGCCTGGTCCGCTGCGAGGCCTGCGCCTCCGCCTTCCTCGACCCGCGGCCGACGCCGGAGACGATCGGACTCGCGTACCGGTCCTACTACACACACGTCGACACCGCCGCCGGCCCGCCGCCGGCCGGACGGATCCGCCTGGGCCTCGCCCACGACTACCGGCGTGCTCGCTGGGGCTACGAGCAGGGGGACGAGATCCGCGGCGGGAGCCTGATCGCGAGGGTGTTCCGCTCCCGCGGCGCGATCGTGGACCGCGAGATCCGCCACCTGCCCGCGCGGCCCGGCGGCCGGCTGCTCGACGTCGGCTGCGCCAACGGCGCCTTCGTGGCCAGGATGGGCGAGCTCGGCTGGTGCGCGGAAGGGATCGACCCGGATGCCGAGGCCGTCGCCGGCGCGCGAGCCGCGGGCCTCGCCGTCACCGAGGCGATGCTCGAGGCGATCGACGACGCCGAGCACGCCGGGGCGTACGACGCGATCACGCTCAGTCACGTGATCGAGCACGTCCATGATCCCGCGGCCGACCTCGAGCGCGCCCGGCGCCTGCTGCGGCCGGGCGGGATGCTGTGGATCGCGACGCCGAACCTCGAGTCGCTCGGTCACCGCCGGTTCGGCCGTGACTGGCTCGGCCTGGATCCGCCGCGGCATCTGGTGCTGTTCACCCGCGGCTCGCTCGACGAACTGCTGCGCCGCGCCGGCTTCGAGCCGCAGCCGGCGCCCGTCTCGGCGCCGCAGGCGTGGATGAGCTTCAGCCCGAGCGCCGCGATCGCACAGGGCCGTCCGATGGACGACGGGCCGGACCGGCACGCGCGGCGCTTGCGCGCCCTCGCCCTCGTGGCCGACGTGCTCGCCGGACGCAATGCCCGCCTCGCCGACGAGCTGGTCGCCATCGCCGTCAGCCGGCCCTGAGAAAGGCCGCCGCCCGCGCCGTGGTCGTGTTTGCACGAGCCCAGGCGAGCGTCCCGGCGCGCAGCTCGCGCTCGACTTCGATGGGCATCGACTTGAGGCGGGCCAGCAGCTCGGTCGCGGAGAGGTAGGCCACGCAGTTGACCCCGTCGCGCAGCCCGTGCGGCGCGCAGCGCGCCGGCTTCGCGTCCAGGCCCCGGAAGCAGGGGATTGCGCCGTTCGCGGCGATCTCATAGTGGCGCAGCGATTCCCAGCCGGCTCGCTTCACCGTGACCGCGAAGCGCGCCGAACGGAGGTCGTCGTAGTACTCCTGCTCGGTCGCGAACGCATAGCCGGTGCCCGCGCGGCCGACCGCGGCCGCCACCTCCTCGTCGACGACGTGCGTGGAAAGGAGGTTCGGCCGCTCGCCGCCGGCGTCGGCGATCACCTTCTCCTCCGGGAACGAGAAGGCGATCTCGTGGACCGAGCCGCCGCGCGCCCAGC
Organism: Solirubrobacteraceae bacterium; assembly: GCA_050696935.1. Taxonomy (GTDB): domain Bacteria; phylum Actinomycetota; class Thermoleophilia; order Solirubrobacterales; family Solirubrobacteraceae; genus DASSUW01. The sequence continues at coordinate 2,771 of JBOGYU010000178.1, forward strand.
GCTCGGTGACGGGCGTGAGCTCTCGCTTGAAGAACCGCGCCCGGCGCCACGGGCGGGGGGCGAAGAGGTGGCGCAGCGCGGGGCGGCCGTACGGCCACGGGCGGGGGTAGTCACCGCCGTCGAGCACAGCCACTTCCACTCGCCCGGCCCGCGACGCCAGCACGCGCCAGGCCTCGGCCCGCCGCCAGATGTCGCCCACCACGACCAGGTCGAACTCGCCGCCGGCCGCACGCTCGAGCGGCCGCTCGCGGTCGATCGACTCGTCGTCGAGCAGGCCGCTGTAGAGGCTGAAGCCCCGCCCGTAGAGCTCGCCGACCCGCTCGCTCGGGAAGTCGCGGTAGAGCGAGTCGCGCCGCGGCGAGTCCACCACATCCGCGCCCAGCAGCGTCTTCAGCCCGTGCAGCAGGCTGTCGGCCAGGTAGTCCTCCATCGGCGGCCCGAGGAACAGAACGCGTGGCATGTCGTGTTCTAGGCTGCCACGCGCCGTGCGCCAACGCCTCATCCGCACGCTGGGACACCATCGACGCCGCCTGTTCGAGCGCCTTGGGTCCTACCGCTTCTCACGTCCCGCCGCCCTCGGCATCGACCGGGCGCTCGAGCGCCACCTCGACTTCGACGGCGGCTTCTTCATCGAGGCCGGCGCGAACGACGGCGTGAACTTCTCGAACACGTACTGGTTCGAGCGCGCCCGCGGCTGGTCGGGCCTGCTGGTGGAGGGCATCCCGGAGCTCGCCCGCCGCTGCACGCGCAACCGCCCCGGCTCGGTGGTGCGCAACTGCGCGCTCGTCGCCGCGGGCCATCCCGAGCCCTCGGTGCGAATGCACTACTCGAACCTGCAGTCGATCGTGGAGGGGGCGGCGCCGCCCGAGCACGTCGAGCAGGGCCTGGTCAGCCAGGGCGAGCGCCGCACGTACGCTGTCGACGTGCCCGCTCGCACCATCAGCTCGCTGCTCGACGAGGTCCGGCCACCGCGAATCGACCTCTTCGTGCTCGACGTCGAGGGCTACGAGGCGCAGGCGCTGCGCGGGCTCGACCTGGAGCGGCACCGCCCTCGATACATCCTCGTCGAGGCACTCGATCTCGACGCGGGCAAGCGCGAGATCGACGCGCTGCTCGGCGATCTCTACGAGGAGGTCGAAGCCGTCACCCCGCACGACTTCCTCTATCGGCTGCGAGAGGGCTGACGTGGGGCCGTACATACACCCCCAGGCCATCGTGGAGACCGACGACGTCGGCCCCGGTACGCGCATCTGGGCGTTCGCGCACGTCATGAACGGGGCGCGAGTGGGGGCCGACTGCAACATCTGCGACCACACGTACGTCGAGGGCGGTGTCGTGGTCGGCGACCGCGTGACGATCAAGTCCGGCGTCTACCTGTGGGACGGCATGGTCGTGGAGGACGACGTCTTCCTCGGCCCGCAGGCCACGTTCACCAACGACCGGTTCCCGCGGAGCCGCCGGGACTGGACGTGCGAGGGGATCACGATCAGGAAGGGCGCGACGGTCGGCGCCGGCGCCGTCGTCCTGCCGGGTGTCACCATCGGCGAGCGCGCGATGGTGGGCGCCGGCGCCGTGGTGGTCGAGGACGTGGAGACCGACACGGTCGTCGTCGGCAACCCGGCGCGGCTGGTCCGCACGCTGGAGACGCCGTGACGCCCAAGGTCAGCGTCATCGTCCCGATCTACAACCAGCGCGAGTTCATCCGCGAGACGGTGGACAGCGCGCTCGCCCAGGACCACGCGAACGTCGAGCTCGTATTGAGCGACGACGGCTCAACCGACGGCACCCCCGACATCCTGCGCGAATACGCGGCGAGCGAGCGCGAGCGCGTCAAGCTCGTCGCCAGCGAGCGCAACACCGGCATCGCCGGCGCCTTCAACCGCGCGCTCGAGGCCCACACCGGCGAGTACATCGCCTGGCTGGGCGGCGACGACGTGATGCTGCCGGGCAAGCTGAGCCGTCAGGTCGCGGTGCTCCAGGCCCGCCCCGACGTCACTGGCTGCTGCCACGACGCGGACGTATTCGACTCGGAGTCGGGCCGCAGCTACGGCCGCTTCACCGAGGTCTACAACGGCCGCCGCGGCGTGCGCGACGGCGGGGTGGAGCTGCTGCTCGACCCGGAGTACATGATGCTGCCGTCGACCATGATGGTGCGCTCCTCGTCTGTCGGCGCGCTGCGGTTCGACCCGCGCGTCCGGGTCTCGAACGACTGGTTGTTCGACATCACGCTGTTCCGTCACGGCCGGATCGCCGGCCTCGACGACGTGCTCGCCCGCTATCGCCGTCACCAGCGCAACGTGACGTCGCAGACCTCCGACGCGCTCGAGGACGCGATGGTCGTGCTCGCGCTGGCGGGCGCCCGCTACCCTGAGCTGAGCCGGCTGATCCGGCGGCGCCGCGTCGCTTCGATCTTCGGCGAGGCGAGCCGGCGGTTGCAGACCGGCGACCGTCGCGGGGCGGTCCGCTACATCGCCGCCGCGGCCGACACCGGTGGTCTGGTCCGATCGTTCCTGGTCGGGCTGCGCCTCGTCAGGGTAGAGCTCGGCCGTCGCCGGCTGGGCGTCAACGTCCCCCGCTGAAACGAGACATGAACAGCTCCCGGATCCCGTTCCTCGACGTCCCGGCCGCCTACGCGGAGCTGCAGGAGGAGCTCGACGCCGCAGCCCGCCGCGTCATGGCCTCCGGGGCCTACATCCTCGGACCGGAGGTCACGGCCTTCGAGGAGGAGTTCGCCGCATACTGCGGCGTGCGTCATGCGATCGGCGTCGGCAACGGGCTCGACGCGCTGCGTCTGATCCTCCTCGCCTACGACATCGGCCCCGGCGACGAGGTGCTCGTCCCCTCGAACACGTTCATCGCCACCTGGCTCGCCGTGTCGCAGACCGGCGCCATGCCGGTGCCCGTGGAGCCCGACCCGGCGACGCACAACGTCACCGCGGCGGCGGTGGAGGCGGCGATCACACCCGCCACCAAGGCGATCATGCCGGTCCACCTTTACGGCCAGCCGGCCGACGCGGACCCGCTGCTGGCGCTCGGGCGCGACCGCGGCATCCCGGTGATCGAGGACGCCGCGCAGGCGCAGGGCGCGCGCTACCGCGGCCGCCGCGCCGGCTCGCTGGCCGACGCCGCCGGCTTCTCGTTCTACCCCGGCAAGAACCTCGGCGCCCTGGGCGACGCGGGCGCCGTGACGACCGACGACGACGCGCTGGCCGAGCGCGTGCGGATGCTGCGCAACTACGGCTCCAGAGTGAAGTACCACCACGACGTTCAAGGGACGAACAGCCGCCTCGACTCGCTCCAGGCGGCGTTCCTGCGCGTCAAGTTGCGGCGCCTGGACGAGTGGAACGAGCGCCGCCGCGCGCTGGCCGCGCGCTACCTCGAGCAGCTGGCGCGTGTCGAGGAGCTCACGCTCCCGGTCGTGTCGGAGTGGGCCGAGCCGGTCTGGCACCTGTTCGTCGTGCGCCATCCGCGGCGCGACGAGCTGCAGGCCCGGCTCGCCGACGCGGGGATCGACACGATCATCCACTACCCGATCCCACCGCACCGGACGGGTGCCTACGCCGGAGGCGCCTCGCTGCCGGTCGCGGAGCTCTTGGCCGACGAGGTGCTCTCACTCCCGATCGGCCCGCACCTGGCGCTCGAGGACGCCGAGCGCGTGGCGCAGGCGGTCGGCGCGCCGAAGGCGAGCCCGGTCTCATGACGGAGCCGGTCCGGATCGGTCTGGTGGGCCTCGGCTATTGGGGCCCGCACTTCGCCCGCATCGCCACCGAACACGCCGGCGCCGACCTGGTCTGGTGCTGCGACCGCAGCGAGGCGGCGCTCGAGCTCCCCGAGCGCCGCTACCCGCTCGTCAACCGCACCGCGGACTTCGAGGACGTGCTGGGTGACGACTCGGTCGACGCCGTGATCGTCGCGACGCCAACCGCCACCCACGCCGACCTCGCGGTCGCTGCGCTCGAGGCCGGCAAGCACGTGCTCGTCGAGAAGCCGCTCGCCGCCTCGACCGAGGAGATCGACCGGATCGAGGCGGCCCGAGGCGACCGCGTCGTGATGGTCGGCCACACGTTCGTCTACAACACGGCGGTCGCCACCGTGCGCGACCTGGTCGCGAGCGGGGAGCTCGGCCGCGTGCAGTACGTGGACAGCGTGCGCGCCGCGCTCGGCCCGATCCGCAACGACGTCAACGCCCTGTGGGACCTCGGCGCGCATGACGTCTCGATCTTCCTCGACGTGCTGCCCGGGCGACCCCACGTGGTGACCGCGATCGCCCAGGACTACCTGCGGGAGGGTCACCCGGACGTCGTCTACTTCGCCGTGCGCTTCGACGATGGCGTGCTCGCCCACTCGCACGTGTCCTGGCTCGACCCCTACAAGGTCCGCCGCATGACAGTGGTGGGCGAGGATCGGATGGTCGTGTTCGACGACGTGGCTGCCGACGAGCGGCTGAAGATCCTCGAGCGCGGCGCAAGCTACGACGCGCCGGCGGTGGAGGCCCGAGGCCAGAGCTACGGCGAGTACCGGGCGATCCTGCGCGAGGGCACGATCACGATCCCCCGCCTGCCTAACCGCGAGCCGCTGTCGACCCAGTTCGAGGAGTTTCTGGCCGCGATCCGCGAAGGCCGCGAGCCGTACTCGGGGATCGCGCAGGCGCGCGACGTGGTACGCGTGCTCGCCGCCGCGCAGCGGTCGCTGGAGAACGGCGGCGCCCCCGAGGCGCTGGGCACGGTGGCCAGATTCGACGCAGCGTCCTGATCCTCACCGAGGACCGCGCCGGCGAGATGCTCGGCGGCGCGGCCATCCGGGCGTACGAGATGGCGCGTGCGCTCACCGGCGTGGCCGACGTGACGCTCGCCGCACCCGGCACCGAGCCCCCGGGCCTCGCGCCTGCGCGCCACGTGTCGTACGAGCTCGACGATCCGCGCCCCCTTCGCGCGCTGTTCGACGCTGCCGATGTGGTGATCTCGCGCCCCACCAACCCGCGAGTGACCAGCTGGCTGCGCGCCTCGAAGACCCGCATCGTCTACGACCTGTGCGACCCGTATCCGCTAAACGCGCTCGAGTCGCAGGCGTCGGCCTCGCGCGAGCAGCAGCTGCTGTGGGCCACGATCTCGCTCGACCACTTCCTCGAGGCGGTCTACACCGGCCACCACTTCATCTGCAGCGGTTCCCGCCAGCGCGACCTGTACCTCGGCGTGCTGCTCGGCTCGCGGCTGATCAGCCCGTCTGCCTACCACGCCGATCCCACGTTCCGCTCGTTCCTGGACCTGGTGCCGTTCGGCATTCCGTCGGAGGCGCCGAAGCGGATCGACGACGCAGGGCCGAAGGCGCGCTACGGCGAGGACGCGCAGCTGGTGCTGTGGAACGGCGGTGTCTGGAACTGGCTCGATCCCGTGACGGCGGTGGCCGCGACCGTCAAGGCTGCCGAGCACAACCCCCGCGTGCGGCTCGTCTACATGTACGCCCGCGACGCACTCGGCGACGGTCCGGCGACGCGCGAGGCGCGCGCCGCGCACGACCTGGCGCAGGAGCTGGGCGTGCTCGACCGCCTCGTGTTCTTCAACCAGGAGCCGATCTCCTACGCCGAGCGCGCGACGTGGCTGCTGGACGCCGGCTGCCTGCTCTCCACCCACTTCGACCACCTCGAGACGAACTTCTCGTTCCGCACCCGGCTGCTCGACTGCTTCTGGGTCGGCGTGCCGGCGGTGTGTACCGAGGGGGACGAGCTGAGTGAGATGATCGAGCGCTGCGACGGCGGGATCACGGTCCCGCACGGCGATGTGGACGCGGTCGCCGCAGCGATCGCCGAGGTGCTCGGCCGGGGGCCCGACGCGTACCGCGAGCGCCTGCTGGCGGCCGGCGCCGATCTGACGTGGCCGCGTGTCGTGGAGCCGCTGCGGCGGATCGTGCAGCTCCCCGGCCCGCCGCGCGCGCTCGGCGACCCGTGGGCGCGGCGCTTCTCGCGGCCGCTCCACCGC
>JBOGYU010000179.1:0-8742 GCA_050696935.1 Solirubrobacteraceae bacterium
CGCCGGCGCCTCGGTGCCGGCGACGGGCCCGCCCACCGCGGCCGAACTGGCCGCCCGCATCCGCGTACCCACCCGGCTCCCAGTCCGCTACGACGGCCAGCCGATGCGCCACCTCTCAAACTCCTCCTACACCAAGTTCCTGCTGTGCCCGGAGGACTTTCGCCGCCACTACATCAAGGGCGAGCGGACCCCGCCGTCCGGGGCGATGTTCCTCGGAGGCCGCGTCGACGACGCCCTGACCGCCTACTACCGGCGCATCCTCGAGCACGGCGACACGCTCGCGCTCGACCAGGTCAAGGACGCCTACCGCGACCGGTGGGCCCGCCAGCTGGAGGCCGAGCAGGCCAAGCGCGGCGTCGACTGGGAGCCCGAGCTCACCCAGACAGAGGCGTTTGAGATCGGCCTGGACGCCCTGGAGATGACGTTCGTCGAACTCGTCCCCCGGATCGGGCGACCCGTCGCCGTGCAACGCAAGCTCGAGTTCGCCCTCACGCCCGGGCTGGAGTGGACGATCCAGTGCTACCTCGACCTCGAGACGATGCGCGAGGACCAGGACACCGGTGAGGTCGCCCCCGCCGTCGTCGACTACAAGGTCAAGGGCAGCCTCATCTTCCAGGAGAAGGCCAACCACGACCCGCAAGCCGGGCTGTACCTCGCCGGGCGCTGGCTGGAAGGCCAACCCGCCCGCGACTTCTCGTTCGCGCAGATCGCCAAGCCCGGCAGGAGGCGCAAGCAGATGAGCGCGAGCTTCGTGACCACCACCCGCACGCCCGGGCAGCTGCGCGGCAGTCTCGCGCGGATCGCGCAGGCCGCCAGCCAGATCGCCGCCTGCTACGAGCGTTTCGGACCCGACCAACCGTGGGGATTCGCCGACCCCACCGGCTGGAAATGCGCGCCGCGCTACTGCGCGCATCACGCCGCCTGCCCCGGCGGCGCCGGCCTGTAGCGAGGCCTCGCCGCCGCGATCCCGTACCTACCACCCGGGCCCGCCACATCATGCGGGCCCGGCCCTCCAGGAGCCCTATGCGAGCGCACACCCCTCACGACAACGCGCACGAGCATGCGTACCTGCCGGTCAGCGTGCTCGTCGGCCCGGACGCCGACGACCCCCACTGGACCTGGCTTCGAGCGTCGGCCGAAGCGCTGCGCGAGTCCGGCCACGCGACTGCGGCCCAAGACCCTGACGCGCTGCAGATGGCGGCGGCCGAGCTGGATTGCCTGCACGACGCGATCCGCGATGCGCTGCGGCCATCCCACCCGGCTTCCGGGAACACCAACAGCCCGGGCCTCGAGCCGGCCCGCTCGACCCTCAGCCGCGAGCAGGAGCGGCTTGCGCGCGACCGCGCCGCGCAGCTCGCACTGCGACGCGCGGCCAGGTACATCGACGCGGCGCTCGGCGAGCTCGACGCCCTGCCCGACGACAACCGGCCCGCCGGTATTCGCGACGCGACGCGCCACCTTCGGCGGCGGCTGCGAACGCTCGAGCGTGCAGTGCTCGCCGACATGCGCAAGACGGACGGGCGCCAGTGAGCCGCGCGGCCACCCCGTCATGAGCGCGCCGACCGCCCGCACCCTGGCGACCAACAGGCGTCCGGCGACGACTCGACCGCCGGCCCTTCCCGTTGAGGCACCGTCGGGCCGCGTGGTCGACCTGCTCGACCCCGACCCGGCGACGATCGTCGTCGACGACATCGCGCACGCGCTGGCGATGCTGTGCCGGTTCGCCGGCAGTGTTTGCCGGTTCTGGTCGGTTGCCGACCACGCTCTGCTGTGTCGCGAGCTCGTCTGTGAGGCCGGGGAACCCGAGCTCGCGCTCGCCGCGCTGCACCACGACAGCCATGAGGCGCTGATCGGCGACATCACCACCCCCGTCGCCCAGCTTCTGGACCGCGGCGCGCTGTGTCAGGTCCGCCGCCGCCTGGACGAGGCGATCGGCACCGCGCTGGGAATCGACCCCGACCTGTTCGCGCACCCGGTCGTCGTCGAGGCCGATCGCGCCGCCGTGCACCTCGAGGCGCGCGCCCTGCAGCAGAGCCGCGGCCGCGCGCTACTGACACCACCGCCACTGCGGCGGGTCGCGGCGCGGTCCGTCATCAGCGACGGACCGCGGCTGGCGAAGCGGCGCTTCCTCGCCGCCCACCGCCGCCACACCAAAGCGTCCCTGTGCGCCCCGGGCCAACCCCGGCTCGGGCACACCATTCCGTAACGAGAGGAGGCCCCATGGGCCACCCCCTGCCGCCCGAGGTGCTCGAGCAGCTCGGGCTCGACCCCTGCCCGCCGTGCGAGCCCCACCGACTCGCCACCGGGCCGTACGAGCACCCCCACGACCAGGAGGACCTCGAGGCGCTCGCGTTCGACGAAGGCACCGACGCCGCGCGCCCCGCCGACGAGCTCCGCGGCTCCCATGATCCGCGAAGAAGGGAGTTCGAGCGGACCTGCCAGACGCCGCGAGATCCACGACAACGCCGGCGAGGTCTCCTCGGCGCGGCTGCGTACCTGATCCCATACAACCCGAGTTCCGTCCAGCACGTCCGGTAGCTTCTCGGCTACCCCCTCTCATACACAAGGAGATCGCATGCGCGACATCGCCACTGCCCAGCTGTCCGGGAACCTGACCCGCGACGTCGACCTGCGCGCCCTGCCCTCCGGCGCCGAGGTCGCCCGATTGCGGGTCGCCACCACCACCCGCCGGCGCACCGGCGACAACGAGTGGGGCGACAAGGCCAACTACTTCACGGTCGAGGTCTTCGGCGCCCAGGCACGCAACTGCGCCCAGTATCTGCGCAAGGGGTCGCGCGTGTTCGTCGAGGCCGAACTCGACTGGCGCGAGTGGACCGACCAGCAGGACAACAAGCGCGAAGCCGTCACCTTTAGGGCCCGCCAGGTGCTCTTCGAGGGCCCGCGCATCGACAACGCCAACGGCGTCGCACCCGCGCCCGCCGCACCGCCCGCGGCGCAGCCGACCACAGCACCGCCCCCTGCCTCCGTTTCCGCGCCCGTCGCGGCGGCGGCGAACGGCGCAGACACCGCCACGGCCGACGACCTGCCCTTCTGACGCTCGGCGCGACCGCTGAGACGACGACCGCCACGTAGCCAACTCGCAGATACCCGTTGAAACGAACGCCAGTGACACCCGCTGAACGCCACCCTGACCGAAGGAGGAGCGACGCTCATTGGACAACCTTGATCCCGCCACGTCGACGCGTCCCGGGACCGGGCCGCCGCCGCGCCCCGGACCCATCGCGCAGCTCGCGTGCCCCGTGTGCGGCTCCACCAGCCTGTCGACCGTGGAGCAACTCATCGGCGCCGGCCGATGCCGGGCGATCCACGTGGGCGCCGACGGCACGCTGCAATGCCGTTGGACCGGCTGGACCGACGTCAGCTGGGACTCAAGCCGGACGGTCGGGCTGCAATGCGACGAGTGCGGTCACGTCGACCGCGGCGGCCGCCTCGACGAGATCACGGCCCGGTTCGCCCGCCGGCGTCGCCGGCGCGACACTCCGCCGATGGGCGAGCAACCCGCGCGCACGCGCTGATCCACCGCCGAATCGGACCGACGCGTCCACGCGCGATACCGCGGGGCGCCTTCCTTCACACAACTGAGAGGAGCGCACCATGCGCAACCCCGACCCCACCGTCCCGACCGGCGGGAGGTGGCGGCAATGACCGTCACCGCCAATGGCCTGTTCTGCGGAGCCAGCGGCTCCGGCCTGGGCTTCAAGAATGCCGGCCGCCGCCTGCGAGTGTCCCGCCTGCTTGAGGTCCTCTACGCATGAGCCGCCGTGAGACCGTCCTCATCTGCGGATCGCGCACCTGGACCGACCCAGCCCCGATCGGCGCCGCGGTCGTGGCGCTCGCCTCGGGCTCGATCGTGCTGGTGGGCGGCGCGACCGGCGCCGACCGGATCGCCGAGCACCTCGCCCGTGCGCGCCGGGACCTCGAGGTGCGCGTGTTCGCCGCCGACTGGCGGCGCCACGGGCGCCGCGCCGGCGTGCTGCGCAACCTGCGCATGCTCGACCAGCAGCCCGACCGGGTGCTCGCCTTTCAGATCGGCGACTCGCCCGGGACCACGCACACGATCGGCGAGTCGCGGCGGCGCGGCATCCCCGTGCAGTTGGAGCGCAGGCCATGAGCTGGCACGTGCACCACGGCGACACGCTCGCACACCTCGCCCAGTTGCCCGCCCGCTCATTCGATGCCGTGGTCGCCGACCCGCCGTACGGGATCGGCTTTCACGGCCACGAGTGGGACCAACCCGGGCTGCAGGCGCGGGCGAGCGGCTACAGCAAGGTCGGGGCGCGGACCACGATCGGCCGCTCGGGCGCGGTCACCGCCGGGTCGTATGACCTCTCCGCGCCCGCCCAGCGCTCCTATCAACAGTGGACCGAGCAGTGGGCACGGGAGGCGCTGCGGGTGCTCAAGCCCGGCGGACACCTGGTTTCGTTCGGCGCGCCCCGCACCTGGCACCGGCTCGCGGTCGGCCTCGAAGACGCCGGCCTCGAGATCCGCGACACGCTCGTGTGGCTGTTCGGCAGCGGGCTGCCGAAGTCCAAGAACCTCACCGGTGCCCACAGAGGAGCTGGGACGGCGCTCAAGCCCGCCTGGGAGCCGATCGTGCTCGCCCGCGCCCCGCTCGCGGTGCGCAGCGTGCAGCGCAACGCCGAGGCCTTCGGGACCAGAGCACTGCAGATCGACGCCTGCCGAATCACGGTCGCCGACCGCGCTCGCTACGCGGCCAACTGCTCCGGCGACCGCGGGCACGCCCACACGCGAGCGGCCCGCAGCGCCAAGGACCTGCACGCGGGCGGCGGATCCGCGTCCGACGTCGGCCGCTGGCCGGCCAACGTACTGCTCGGCCATGAGCCCGACTGCGGCCCCGCGGCGTGCGCAGCCGACTGCGTCGTGCGCGCGCTCGACGAACTCGCCGGCGACCGCCCCGCCGGCGGAGACCTCACCGGATTGGAACCGAGCCCGCCCGTCCGCCGGGTGTACAGGCAGATGGGCCGTCACGCCTGGTTCTCCTACGGAGACCACGGCGGGCCTTCACGCTTCTTCTACAGCGCGAAGACCAGCGCCGCCGAACGCGAAGCCGGCCTCCGAGGCCGGCTGGGGTGCGTCGACTGCGGCCGCCTCACCAGCAGCACCCATCCTGGCCCCGGCGGGGCACTTGAGCCGTGCCGCCGCAACGACCACCCGTGCGTGAAGCCGCTCGAGCTGATGCGCTGGCTGTGCCAGCTCGTCACCCTGCCCGGCGGCCGCGTGCTCGACCCGTTCGCCGGCAGCGGCACCACCGGCGCGGCCGCGGCGCTCGAAGGCCTCGACTACCTCGGCATCGAGCGCGAGCCCTGGACACACGCACGCACGTCGCGGCCCTACGCGCAGCTCGCCCGCGCCCGGATCGCGTGGTGGGCCACCCAGCCGCCCGGACTCTCGGTCGAGCGGATCCTCACCGCCGCCGGCGAGCGGCTGCGCCGCCAGCAATCCGGCCAAGCGTCGATCGACGAGCTGCTCGAGCCCGCCGACCGCGCCGCCTGACACCCCGGCCCGCGCCCGAGCCGCGCGCGGCTGTTCACAAGGAGATCTCGATGACCGACCACACGGCCCGTCCCGGCCGGTACGGCAAGTTCTACGTCCACGATCCCGGCGGCCGCCAGGTCGCCAGGCCCTACCCGACCCTCGAGGCGGCCGCGCGGCACGCCCGGGCGCTCACACGCGACCGCTGGCTGCTCGTCGTCGTCGAGAAGAGCGAGCGCTCGGCGAGTCCTTGGGACGCCTACGTGAAGTTCTTCCGGCACATCGGCGACGAACGCTCGGCCGAAGAACGGCTGCTCGACTGGTGGCTCGCGCTGCCCGATCGCGCGTACACGCGCACCCGCGCGCGCGTGCGCGCGTGCGCGTGTTCGACGTCACCGGCCGAGAGTGGCAGCTGCTGGCCCCCGGTGACGCGCGCGGCGTGCTCGACCCGCTCGCGCCCGAGCCCGCCGATCCCGCGCTCGCGGTGAGGTTCGGGCCCGAGGCGATTCGCGAGCACTTCGAGGGCACCGACCGCCAGCAGCATGCGCGCCGGCTGCCCGACGGGACGCTGGAGGCCGCCGCGCGCGACGTCGTGTTCACCAGTGACCGGCTGTGGGCGCTGTTCGACGCACTGTGTCTGGACGTGCTCGACCGGGCGGCCGCCGAGGCGGCCGGCGGGCAGGCGTGAGCGCCGTGAGCCCACCCCTCGCGCTGCGCCCCTACCAGGAGGAGGCGATCGCCGCCATCGACGCGGCGCTCGAGCGCGGCGTGTCCCGCCCGCTGGTAGCCATCCCCACCGGATCCGGCAAGACGGTGATGTTCACCTCGCTGATCGCGCGGCGCGGCGGCAGCGCGCTGGTACTCGCCCACCGCGACGAGCTGCTGCGCCAGGCCGCCGACAAGCTCACGCTCGCGGACCCCACCCTCGGTCTCGGCGTCGGGTTCGTGGCCGCCGAGCGCGACGACGTCGCCGCCCCCGTGGTGGTCGGCAGTGTGCAGACGCTCGCCCGTGCGCGCCGGCTCGAGCGGCTGCCGCGCCACTTCGACACCGTCGTCGTCGACGAGGCCCACCACGCCAGCGCGCGCTCCTACCGCCGGATCCTCGCCCACCTGCGGGCCTCGCCGCTGATCCTGGGGGTGACCGCCACCCCGCAGCGCTCCGATCGCCAACAGCTCGGCGACGTGTGGCAGGAGGTCGTCTACCAGCGCGAGATCGCCGAGATGATCCGCGCCGGCTACCTGGCCGACGTGCGCGGCGTCCGCGTCGGGCTGCAGGCCAACCTCGACCGGGTCGCCCAGACGGGCGGGGACTTCGACGCCGAAGCGCTCGGCGACGCGCTCGAGCAGGCCTCCGCCCCTCAGCACGTGCTCGCCGCCTACCGCGCGCATGCCACCGGCCGCAAGGCGCTGGTGTTCGTGCCCACCGTGGCGCTCGCGCACCACATGGCGCGCGTGTTTCGCGACGCCGGCGTCGCGGCCGAATCATTGGACGGCACCACCCCGCTCGCGCACCGGCGCGCGATCCTCGAGCGGCTGCGCGCTGGCGACACCCGCGTCTGCGTGAACGTCGGCGTGCTCTCGGAGGGCTTCGACGAGCCGTCGGTCGACTGCATCGTCGTCGCCACCCCCACTCGCTCGCAGGTCAAATACACACAGATCGTCGGCCGCGGTCTGCGGACCTTCCCAGGCGAGGCGGACTGCCTGGTCATCGACGTAGTCGGCGTCTCCGATCGCCTGGACCTGCAGACCCTGCCGAGGTTGTTCAACCTGCGCACACCGCCGGCCGCTGACGTCACCGTCCGCGAGGCGCTCGACCGTCAAGCCCGCGACGGTCAAGCCGGCGGCGGTCCCACCCCGCGGCGACCGCGGCCGGACGGGCCGATGCGCGCCCGCGAGGTCCCGCTGCTGGGGCGCCGCCGGCGCAACCGCAAGCTGCGCTGGCTGCGCCACGACGGCTACTGGCTGTTGTCGATCGGGCGGAGCAGTCTGCTTGCCCTGGTCCCCGGCGGCGAGCGCTGGACCGTCGTCCGGCTCGACCGCGGCGGCGTCGAGCGGCTCGCCGCCGACGTCGACCTCGGCTACGCGCACGGCATCGCCGAGGACTACGTGCGCCAGACCGGCGCCATGCGGCTCGCCGACGCCTCCGCCCGCTGGCGGCGCGCCCCCATAAGCGACGCGCAGGCCGACCTGCTGCGCCGCCTCGGGATTCAAGCGCCCGACGGCGCGACCAAGGGCGACGCGTCCGACCTCATCGTGCTCGCCCAAGGCGCACGCCAGCTGGACCGGCTCACACGCCGTGCCGCCTGACCCTTGCACCGCCTCCAACCGAAAGGACCCGCATGCCCAACCCTGACCCCTCCACCCCGCGGTTCGCCGCGATCGCCCGTGGCGAGCGGGCGCCGACCGCCCGCGTCGTCGACGGCGACACCGGCCAGACGCTGGCCGAGCTGCCGCGCGCCGAGGCCGCCCGCTACGCCACACAGCTCGAGCTCGCCGCTCGTGCCGGCGACGCGCTGACCCTGCTCGCCGAGAGCAGCGACCCGCGTGACGAGGACGGCCGCGCGCTCGAGGACACGCTCGACGCCTTCGACCGCTGGCACGACGAGCTGCGCGCCCGCCACCGCGCCTAGCCAGGTGCTGCTGCTCACAACCGCGGCGCTGCCGCAGCTCGAGGCCCACCGGCACCCCCACTTGGGGCGCCTGATCACCCCGCGGCACCGCTGCCGGCTGGGTGACACGCTCGCCGCGGGGTACCCGGTCGCCGCCGACAACGACTGCTTCCAGGGGCTGGACGTCGAAGCGGTCTGCCGGATGCTCGAGGCCGTGATGCCCTGGCCCAGCGTCGCGGGGCGCGTGCGCCGCGCCTGGCCGTGGGCGCGCCCCGACACCATGTGGACGTGCGTGGGCGGCGGCGTACGCCGCGAGCTCGTAGTCGACCACTCGCCGCTGCCGGCGCCGCACCCCAACCTGCTGTGGATCGCCGTCCCCGACGTCGTGCGGTGCGCCTGCGGCGCCTGCCACCCGTGCGTCGGCCGGGCGCGCGGCCCCGACTGTCAGCCCGTCGGCGATGCGGACGCCACGCTCGAGCTGTTCCGCGCCTGGCACATGTGGCTGTGCCATCTGCCGCTGGCGTTCGTGCTCCAGGACGGCGCTGAGCGCCCCGGCCGCGTGCCGTGGGACGCGCCCGGCCTGGCCGCTGTGTTCCTCGGCGGCAGCACGGCCTGGAAG
>JBOGYU010000180.1:0-8606 GCA_050696935.1 Solirubrobacteraceae bacterium
GCCACCGGCTCCCCCGAGCCGGCGGTGGTGTCGAACGAGAGCCCGGCGCCCTCCAGCAGCGCCTCGAGGCCGGCCAGCGTCTCCAGGCAGCCCCGGCTGCCGCACTCGCACGGGCGCCCGGCGGGGTCCATGGTCATGTGCCCGAACTCGCCGCCGAAGCCCTGCGAGCCCCGGAACAGCTCCCCGCCGATGATGATCCCGGCGCCCACGCCGATCTCGCCGGAGACGTACAGCACGTCGCGCAGCCCGCGCGCGGTGCCCTCCCACAGCTCGGCGAGCGCTGCGAGGTTGGCCTCGTTGTCGGCGGCGAGCGGGAACTCGGGGCCGGCGAGCCGCTCGTGCAGCTCGTCCGCCACGTTGATGTCGGTCCAGTGCAGGTTGGGCGCCACGAGCAGGCCGCCGGTGGCCGCGTCGACGAGGCCCGGCACCGCGACCGTCGCGCCCACCGGCCGCAGCCCCTCCGCGCGGACCGCCTCCAGCGACTCGGTGGCGAGCGCGGCCAGCCGGTCGAGCACCTCGGCCACCGGCACGCCGCGGTTGTCGCGCGCGTCGAGCCGGCGGTCGCGCTCGGCGCCGGTGAGGTCGAGCGCCCGGACCGCCAGGTAGTCCACGTTGATCTCCAGCCCGAGCGCGACCACCCCGCCGTCCGACAGCTCGACCACCTGGCCGGGGCGGCCGACGGTCCCGCGCTGCTCGAGCCCCCGCTCGACGATCAGGTCGAGCCCGATCAGCTCGGTGATGAGGCTGGAGACCGTCGTCTTGTTGAGCCCGGTCTCCATCGCGATCGTGGCGCGGGAGCGCGGGCCGCGCTCGGCCACGTGCCGGAGCACCACCCCGAGGTTGTGGCGGCGGACGGCGCGCTGGTTGGCGAGCCCGGGGCCAGGGTCCCGACTCATTAGCGGAAGATAAAGGGTCTGACCCTTAGATTAGGTGCGGTTTAGATAAAGGGGTCTGACCCCTCTAACTACGCGGCGAGGGGTTCCACGCCGAGATAGCGGCGCTGTGCGGCGGGATCGGCGATCAGCGCCTCCGCCGTGGTCTCGGTGGCGATCGACCCGGCGACCATCACGAGCTGGCGCTCGGCCAGCGACGTCGCCACGCCCAGGTTCTGCTCGACGACCAAGAGGCCCACGCCGCCCGCCGCGAGGTCCTTGATCGTCTGGACGAGCCCCTCGACGATCGTCGGCGCGAGCCCCTCGGACGGCTCGTCCATGATCAGCAGCCTCGGGTTGGTGAGCAGCGCGCGCCCGATCGCGAGCATCTGCTGCTCGCCGCCGGACAGCGAGGTGCCGCTCACGTGCCGGCGCTCGCCCAGGCGCGGGAAGAGCTCGTACACGCGCTCCGGCGTCCAGTCCGCCTTGGAGGGCGCGCCGACGATCTGGAAGTGCTCGTCCACGGTCAGCGACTGGAACAGCCGCCGCCCCTGCGGCACGTAGCCGATCCCCGCGCCCGCGATCCGGTACGCGGGCTTGCCGAGCAGCTCCCGGCCCTCCAGCCGGACCGACCCCGACGAGCGGCCCGTCGCCCCCAGCAGCCCCACGATTGCCTTGCAGAGCGTGCTCTTGCCCATGCCGTTGCGGCCGATCAGCGCCACCGGCTCGGCGCCCATCTCCAGGGAGACGCCCTGGAGCACGTGCGCCTGCCCGTAGTAGCCGTCCAGGTCCTCGACGGCCAGCAGCGGGGTCATCGGTGCGAGCTCCCGAGATAGAGGTCGTGCACCAGCTCGTTCGCGCGGATCTCCTCCGGCGTGCCCTCCACGATCACCGCGCCGTCGTGCATCATCGTGACCCACTCGGCCACGCGCAGCGCGACGTCCATGTCGTGCTCGATCAGGATCAGCGTGACGGCCGGGTCGAGCGCCAGCAGGAGCTCGGTCAGATTCACGCGCTCGGCCCGCGAGAGCCCGGCGGCCGGCTCGTCGAGCATCATCAGCCTCGGCTCGCTCACGCGCGCCATCCCCACCTCGAGCTGGCGCTGCTCGCCGTGCGAGAGGTCGGCGACGAGCACGCCGAGCTTGTCGGCCAGGCCGACCGACTCGGCCATGGCCAGCGCGCGCGAGCGCATGACCCCGTCCGCCGCCGACCGCACGAGCCGCAGGTGGCCCTCGCCCACCCCGAGCACGGCGAGGTACAGGTTGTCCTCCACCGACAGGCCGAGGAACAGGCGGGAGGTCTGGAACGTGCGCGAGAGCCCCATCCGCGCCCGTTTGCGGGCGGGCGCGCCGGTCACGTCGGAGCCGAACAGCTCCACGCTCCCGGCGGTCGGCGGGAACTCCCCCGAGATCAGGTTGAACAGGGTCGTCTTGCCCGCGCCGTTGGGCCCGAGGATCGCCCGGCGCTCGCCGGGGCGGACCTCGAGGTTCACGTCGCGCACGGCGTGGACGCCGCCGAAGCGCCGGCCGACCCCCCGCAGGCGGAGGATCGGCTCGGCGCGCTCGGCAGTTGTCTCAGGTGCCGCCATGACTCCTTATCCGGAGGAGAAGTCGACCTCTTCGGCGTTGCCCACCCATTGCGGAGCCTCGGCCTCCTCGCAGGGCGGGTTCTGGCGGTCCAGCGACGGGCTCTCCGGCGTGAAGAACCCGCCGAAGGTCTGATCGACGTCCGGGATCCGCCGGAACGTCTGCACGTCCGGCATGCCGTCGCCGTTGGCGTCCTCGACGATCTCCTTCACGTAGACGTCGCTGATCGCCTGGCGGTTGTCGTCGAGCGACACGTCGCCCCACGGAGCCTCCTCGCCCGAGAGCGTGACCTCGGCCAGCGCCTCCTGCAGCTGCGCCTGGTCGGAGATGTCGCCGTTGACGGCCTCGAGGCCCTTCAACAGCGCCGTCATGGCCGTGTAGTAGCCGTACGTGAACACCGACGGGCCGGCGCCGGCGAGCTCGTCGCCGTAGGCGGTCCGGATGTCCTCGATGTACTGCTCGACCTCGGGCTCGCTCGAGTCCGCCGCGGTCATGCCCGACGTCGTGGCGCCGATCAGCGAGTCGCCGACCTCCTCGAGCACCAGCGGGTCGTCGAAGAAGACGTTGCCCATCATCCTCTCCGTGTCGACCCGTCCGACCTGCTCCTCGTACTGGTTGATGAACGAGACCAGCCCGGAGCCGCCGATGCCGACGTACAGGCCGTCGACGTCCTCGGGGAGCTGCTCGATGTAGGACGAGTAGTCCTGCTCGCCCAGCGGCGCCCACACGCGCTGCGTGATGTCGCCTCCGATCGCGCAGAACTCGGCCACGAACCCGGCCAGCGACGTGTACGGGAACGAGTAGTCGTCGCCGATGATCGCCGCCGTGCGCCAGCCCAGCTCGTTGTAGGCGTAGTCGCCCAGTCCGGCGGACCACTGCGCGCCGTCTGGGTGGTAGCGGAAGAAGTTCGGCGCCTGCACCTTCAGCGTCGTGTCCTGCGCGCCGGAGATGCCGTTGACGAACGTCTTGTCCGGGTGCTCCTTGGCGTAGTTGGCGACCGCGATGCCCTCGTCGCCCGACAGCGGGCCGACGAGGATGTCAGCGTCCTGCTGCTCCATCAGCCGCCGCGTCTCCTCGATCGCCTTGTCGGCGGTGTCGTCGGCGCACCCGTGGCCGACGACCTCGATGTCCCGGCCCGCGACCTGCGCGCCCTCGACGCCGTCGCTCGGCGCCTCGCCCGCGGGCTGGGCGCCCGCGTACCGGATCATCGCGAGGTTGAAGCCGGAGATCGTGGGCTCGAAGAACGAGCCGAACGCCCCCTCGCAGTCCGACAGGAAGCCGATCTTGATCGGCTCGGTCGAGGCCTGGCCCTCCTGCGCCGGCTCGCCCTCGTCGTCGCCGCCGCAGCCGGCGGCGACCAGTCCGAGCACGAGCAGGGCGCCGAGGAGCGCCATCAGCTTGCGTACCGTCATCCCTCTCCTCTCACTGGTACTGACTGGACATCGCCGGACGGTGGCGGTGTGCCCCGCCGCCGGCGCAACAGCTCTTGCCCGCGCTCCCACAGGCCGACCAGGCCGCCCGGGGAGAGCAGGACGATAATCAGGAACACGACCCCGATGATCGTGTTGAACCGCTCGGGGCCGAGGATGTCGCCGACCGACGGCGTCCACTCGCGCGAGTAGTTGTCGATCAGCGCGAACACCAGCGCTCCCACCCAGGCCCCCTCGAGCCGGTACAGCCCCCCGACGACCGCGATGATAAGCACGTCGATCGTCTGCGCCAGGTTGATCGAGCCCGGCGAGATGCGGCGGTTGTACCAGACCGACAGCACGCCGGCCACGGCCGCGACGAGCGCCGCGAGCGCGAACGCCAGCGCGCGATGCCGCGTCACGTCGAAGCCCAGCGCCCGCATGCGGGCCGGCTCGTCGCGCACGCCCTGCATCGCGAGCCCGAACGGCGTGCGGGAGATCCCCCGCAGGGCGAGGAACACCAGCACCGACGCGCCGAGCGTGACGTAGTAGCGCGGCGCCGCGTCCTGCACCGGGTCGCCCAGCACGGCCGGCAGGTCGACGTTGTTGACGCCGCCGAAGCCGGAGAGCTGGGTGACCTGGGAGAAGAAGAAGAAGACCAGCACCGAGAACGCCAGCGTGATCATCAGGAAGTAGATCCCCACGCTGCGCGCGGCGATGACGCCGAAGCCGAGGCCGACCAGCGTGGCGACCACGAGCGCCGCGATCGTCGCCAGCCACGGCGACCACGCGGCCGGCGAGCCGCCGTCGGCGGCCACGAGGTTGGCGAACGTCATCCCGGCGATGCCGTAGAGGCCGACCTGGGCGAGCGAGACCATCCCGCCGTAGGCGGCCAGGAAGGTCAGGCTGGCCGCCGCGATCCCGAGCCACAGCGCCTTGGTGAGGATCACCGACAGGAAGAACTCGGACACGAGGACGGGGGCGAGCGCCGCCACGGCGACGATCGCCACCAGCGCGACCCACCCCGTGCGGGCGCCGGTGACGCCGGTCACGCCGGCCTCCCGAAC
Source organism: Solirubrobacteraceae bacterium (assembly GCA_050696935.1). GTDB lineage: Bacteria > Actinomycetota > Thermoleophilia > Solirubrobacterales > Solirubrobacteraceae > DASSUW01. The sequence goes on from JBOGYU010000180.1 coordinate 4,935, forward strand.
AGGCCCAGCGGGCGGACCGCGAGCACGCCCACGAGCAGCGCGAACGTCACGAGCACGGAGTAGTTCGTGAGGTCAGTGTCGCCGAACACCAGGTACACGTCCGCGTACGAGTCCACGAGCCCGAGCGCGAGCGCACCGATCGCCGCGCCGCCCAGGCTCCCCATCCCGCCGATGATCACGACGATCAGCGAGTTGAGCAGCATCGCGGTGTCCTCGCCCGGCTGGACGGAGAGCATCGTGCCGCCGAGCACGCCGCCGAAGCCCGCCAGCAGCGCACCGATCAGGAAGGCGCCGACGAACACGAGCTGCACGTTGATGCCGAGCGCCGACACCATGTCGCGGTCGTCGACGCCGGCGCGGACGATCTTGCCGAAGCGCGTGCGCTTGATCACCAGCCACAGGCCGAGCCCGATCAGCAGCGCCGAGCCGACCACCACCACCGTGCGGAAGAAGCCGAACCGCACGTCGCCCGGCAGCCCGACGCTGCGCGGCCAGCTCGTCGGCGCGGAGATGTTCATCGAGATGCCGCCGAAGGCGGCGAGCATCTGGTCGGCGAAGATCACCGAGAGCGCGATCGTGATCAGCGCCTGGCGCAGGTCCTGGCCCTGGTTCCAGCGCAGGAACACCTGCTGGAGCGCGACGCCGAGCAGGCCGATGATCGCGGTCGCGAGCACCAGCGGCACGACCCAGCCGAACAGGCCGTACTCGGCGTCCGACGCGCCGCTCAGGGACAGCACGACCCCGCGCTCCTCCTGGAACCAGGACTCCTGCATCTTCAGCGCCAGATAGCCGCCGAGCAGGTACAGCGAGCCGTGGGCCATGTTGACGACGCGCATGAGCCCGAAGATCAGCGTGAAGCCGCTCGCCACCACGAAGAACAGCGCGGCGAGCGTGAGGCCGTTGAGCGACACCTGCACGAACCGGCGCGGGTCGTCGACCGCCTTCGCGGCCAGCCACACGACGACCGCCGCGACGACGATCGCCCCGGCGATGTGCTTCGGCGTCCAGCGGCCGCGCCCGCCCGCGACACCGGGCGCTTCGACGGCGCCGCGCGTGGTCACGGGTGCGGTCGCGTCCCCGGCGCTGCTCCCCCCGCCAGGGCTCGAGTCGACGGTCTCTGACATTGCTTGACAGGAATTGAAAGCTGATGCAGAGTTGTTTGTCAAGTTATGAAGCATCTTGAGCCGGCTCTGCAAACGGCCCTCGGCGCGGACGGGGTTATAACGGCCCCGGAGGCGCTCGACGCCTACACGGCCGACGCGTACTGGCCGGCACTGGCCGCGAAGGCCGCCGGGGCGCCGATCGCGCGCCCGGATGTGGTCGTGCGGCCACGCACCGAGGAGGACGTGGCGACCGTGCTCGCGGTGGCCGCCGAGCAGCGCGTGCCGGTGGTGCCGTGGGGCGGCGGGTCCGGGACCCAGGGCGGCTGCCTGCCGGTCCGCGGCGGGATCGTCGTCGACCTGCGATCGCTGGAAGAGGTGATCGAGGTGGACGAGGCATCGATGACCGTGACGGTGCAGGCCGGCAAGAACGGGCGCGAGCTCGAGGCGGAGCTGAACGCCCGCGGGCTGATGCTCCCGCATTACCCGGCGTCTGTCGAGTGGGCGACGGTCGGCGGGTACATCGCCGCCCGCGGGTCGGGGGTGCTCTCCACCCGCTACGGCAAGATCGAGGACCTCGTGCTGGCGCTGCGGGTGGCCACGCCGGCGGGCGGGCTGGTCGAGACCGTCCCCGTCCCGCGCCACGCCGTCGGGCCGGAGCTGACGCAGCTGTTCGTCGGCTCGGAGGGGACGCTCGGCGTCATCACGCGGGCGACGCTGCAGCTCGTGCCGCTCCCGGCCGAGCGCCGGTTCGCGGTGGTCGCCTTCCCGACCGTCGCCGCCGGCATCGGCGCCGTCCGCCGCCTGCTCCAGCTGGGCCACCGCCCGTCGGTCGTGCGCCTGTACGACGAGGAGGCGACCCGGCTGGCCTTCGCCCCGGTGGTCGGCGAGGACCTGTCGGGCGTCTACACGGTGCTGGCGTTCGAGGGCGAGGCGGACGCCGTGGCCGTCGAGGAGCGCCGCGCGCTGGAGATCGCGCGCGAGGCCGGCGCCGAGGTACTCGACCCGGCGCTCGGGCAGCGCTGGTGGGACCGCCGCTACGACTTCTACCACCCGCCCCACCAGCCCGAGCTGCCCGCGATCTGGGGCACGCTGGACGTCGTCGCCACCTACGCCCGGATCGAGGCGGTCTACGAGGCGCTGCGCGCGGCGGTGCGCGAGCCCTACCGCGACGCCGGCCTGGAGCTGCGGATGCACTTCTCCCACTGGTACCTGTGGGGGACGATGATCTACGGGCGCTTCGTGGTGCCCGACGGCGGCGGCGACGCGCTGGCGCTGCACGACCGCATCTGGGAGGACGGGATGACGGCGGCGCTCGACGCGGGGGCGGTGATGAACGACCACCACGGGGTCGGCCTCAAGCTCGGCCCCTACATGCGCCGCCAGCACGGTGCGGCGCTGGACACGATCCGGCGCGTCAAGTTGGCGCTGGATCCCCACGGCGTGATGAACCCCGGCAAGCTCGGGCTCTAGGAGAGGAGACGGATGGCACTCAAGATCGCGATGCACAACTGGATGCGGCCGGAGCCGATCGAGACCACGATCGCGCGGCTCGGCCGCAGCGGCTACGACGGGATCGAGATCTCGGGCGAGCCGGCGGTGTACGAGGCCGATCACGTCAAGGGGCTGCTCGACGAGCACGGCCTCGAGTGCTGGGGCGCGGTGACGCTGATGACCGGCGGGCGCGACCTGGTGCACGAGGACCACTACGTCCGGCTCGCGAGCGTGCAGTACGTCAAGGACACGCTCTCCCTGGTCGCCTCGCTGGGCGGCAAGATCCTCACCGTCGTCCCCTCCACCGTCGGCAAGGTGGTCCCGATGGCCTCGCCCGAGGAGGAGTGGGCGTGGTGCGTGGAAGGCATGAGGGAGTGCGAGGAGCACGCCCAGCAGGTCGGCGTCCGGATGGGCGTGGAGCCGCTCAACCGGTTCGAGACCTACTTCATCAACCGCGCCGACCAGGCCGTCCAGATGGCCAAGGACGTCGGCGGGACCTGCGGCGTGACGCTGGACATCTTCCACATGAACATCGAGGAGGCCGACTGGGCGCAGGCGATCCGGGACACCGGCGACTACCTGATCGACTTCCACGTGGCGGACAACAACCGGATGCCTCCGGGCCAGGGCGCGATCGACTGGGAGGGCATCGTCCGCGAGCTGAACGGCATCGGCTACGACGGCTACCTGACGGTCGAGTTCGTGGTCAACGTGGACCGCAGCCCGCTGTCGGCGCGGCAGGAGATCGCCGACGCCGCCGAGGCGGGCGCCTCCCAGGGGATGGAGCAGTTCCTGCGCGACCACGGCACCGGCACGCTCCCCGAGCACTACTACGACCGGTACGTGCAGGAGTCGATCGACCGCCTGCGCCAGGCCCTGTGACGGATGCGCCCGGCATCGCGCTGATCGGCACCCTCGACACCAAGGGTGCCGAGATCGCCTACGTGCGCGACCGGCTGCGTGCGCTCGGCGCGCGGCCCGTGGTCGTGGACTCGGGGATCCTGGGCGAGCCCGACGGCTGCGCGGCGGACGTGCCGCGCGAGGAGGTGGCGCGGGCCGGCGGGCACGACCTCGAGGC
>JBOGYU010000181.1:0-8599 GCA_050696935.1 Solirubrobacteraceae bacterium
CCGGACGACGCCGCCGGCGCCGGGGCCGCGCCGCCGCCCGCCCCTGAGCCGAGCCGGGAGATCCGGGCCGGCTCCGTCTTCTGGTCGGTCCTGTGGCAGCGGATCAAGCGGCTGTTCGGGCGGTGAGCTCGCCAGGCCGGCTCGACCTGTCGGGCAAGCCGCTGATCGGCATGGTCCACCTGGCGCCGCTGCCGGGCTCGGCCTTCTACACGGGGCTCTCGCCGGCGGCGATCCTCGACGCCGCGCGGCGCGACCTCGACGCGCTGCTCGAGGCAGGATTCGACGCGGTCTCGTTCTCCAACGAGGGCGACCGCCCGTACGCGACCTCGATCCCGACCGAGCAGGTGGCCGTGTTCACGCACGTGCTGAGCCGGCTGACCGCCGACCTGGACGTCCCGTTCGGCTGCGGCATGCTGATCGACCCCAGGGCCGGCCTCGCCGTCGCGCGCGCGATCGCCGCCGACTTCGTCCGGCTGAGCCTGGGTACGATGGTCGGCTCCTACGGCGTCCTGACCGAGGACCCGGCGGAGATCCTGCGCTACCGCCGGGCGATCGGCGCCGGCGACGTGGCCCTCTACCTCAACGTCTCACCGCACTTCTCCACGCCGCTGGACACGCGGCCGCTCGGCGAGATCGTCGCGACGACCGCATTCCTGTGCGAGCCGGACGCGATCCAGGTCCACGGGCCCGGCGCCGGCGTCCCGCCCACTACGGAGGCCGTCCTCGAGGTCCGCGACGCGGTTCCCGGAACGCCGGTCATCGTCGCCAGCGGCGTCACAGCCGAGACCGTCGGCCGCGTGCTCGAGCACGCCGACGGCGTGATCGTCGGCACGTCGCTCAAGCGCGACGGATGGATCTGGAACGCCGTCGACCCCGCCCGGGCGCGGGCCTTCGTGGACGCCGCGCGCGGCGCGCGCGGCGGTTGACCGCCACCCGAGGCGCCACCTCGGGCGTACTGGCCGTCGCCGGCGTCCTGCTCCTCGCCGCGAGCATGCGTGCCGGGATCGCCGGCGTGCCGCCCGTGCTGGACGACCTCGGGCTCCAGAGCGCGGCCAAGTCGCTGCTCGTCACGATCCCGGTCGTCTGCTTCGGCCTCGGCGCGCTCGCCGGGCCGGCACTGCGGGCGGCGATAGGTGAGGAGCGAGCGTTGTTCGCGGTCCTCGTGCTGCTGCTCGCGGGCCTCCTGGTCCGTGCGGCATGGCCCGAGTCGTGGCTCTTCCCCGGCACGATCCTCGCCGGCCTGGGCATCGCCGGTATCAACGTGCTGCTCCCCAGCCTCATCAGGCACCGCTTCCGCGCCCACGCGGGCGCGATGACCGCGGCGTACACCACCGCCCTGGGCGTCGGGGCCGCGCTCACGGCGGGCGTGGCCGTGCCGGTCCTGCAGGCGACGGATTCGATCGAGGCCGCGCTGGCCGTCGCCGTCCCGCCGGCGGCGCTGGCGCTCCTGGCGTGGCTCCCGCAGCTGCGGGCCGGGCGCGGCCACGTCCGCCGTCGCCGCCGGCGCACGCCCGGCGGGCGATCGGTCTGGCGCCAGCCACTCGCGTGGCAGGTCACGCTGTTCATGGGGCTCCAGTCGGTGCTCTACTACGGGCCGCTCTCGTGGCTGCCCTCGATCTACCGCGACCACGGCGTCGACGCCGCCGCGGCCGGCCTCCTGCTGATGGTGATGCAGCTGCTGTCGATCGTCGGCAGCACGATCGCGCCGCTGCTCGCGACCCGCTCGCGCGACCAGCGCCCCGCGATCGCCGGCGCGCTCGCGCTCATCAGCGCGGGAGCCCTCGGACTGCTGGTCGCTCCCACGGTGGCGCCGGCGCTCTGGGCCGTCCTGCTCGGGATCGGCCAGGGCGCCGCGTTCAGCCTCGCGCTGCTGGTGATCGTGCTGCGCGCGGCCGACGGCGACACGGCGGCCGATCTGTCGAGCATGGCCCAGTTCGGCGGTTACGCGATCGCCACGATCGGCCCGCTCACGATGGGGCTGCTCCACGGCGCCACCGGCGGCTGGACCGCGCCGCTGGCGCTGCTGATGGTGGTGGCCGCGGTCGCGCTCGCCGCCGGCCTCGCGTCGGGACGAGACCGGCTGGTCGGCGCGCGGTAGCCGGCGATGCCGGGTATCGTGCCGCGCCCGGTGCCGCGCATCCGCGTCCAGAACCCGATCGTCGAGCTCGACGGCGACGAGATGACCCGGATCATCTGGGACCTCATCAAGAGCCGGCTGATCCTCCCCCACCTCGACGTCGACCTGGAGTACAACGACCTCGGGATCGAGAGCCGGGACGCCACCGACGACCGGATCACCGTCGACGCCGCACACGCCGGTCGCCGAACGCGTGGCGGCCGACGACGGAACGTGAGCGTCAGCGTTCCCTCGCCCGGGACCACCAGGTCGGTCGCCCGGTACTGGAGCCGATCGTGATCGGGAACATCCCGCGGACCGGCTCGCCGCCGTCCTTGGGCGCGACATCTGCTTGAGGCCGAACTCCTCCATGCTCGACGACTCGATCCGCGACTTCGCGCGCGCGTCCATGCGCTACGGCCTAACCCGCGGCATGCCAGTCTACCTCTCGACGAAGAACACGATCTCAAGCGCTACGACGGACGCTTCAAGGTCCTGTTCGAGGAGGTCTTCGAGGCCGAGTTCAGGGAGGACTTCGAGGTGGCGGGCCTGACCTACGAGCACCGGCTGATCGACGACATGGTGGCGGCCGCGCTGAAGTGGGAGGGCGGATACGTCTGGGCGTGCAAGAACTACGATGGCGACGTCCAGTCCGACACGGTCGCCCAGGGCTTCGGCTCGCTCGGGCCGATGACCAGCGTGCTGATGACGCCGGACGGCCGCACGGTCGAGGCCGAGGCGGCGCACGGCACCGTGACGCGCCACTTCCGCCTGCACCAGCAGGGGCAGGCGACCGCGACTGACCCGATCGCCTCGATCTTCGCCTGGACCCGGGCACTCGCGCACGCGCCGGCCCTCCGGCAGGAGCCCGATCCCAAGCCGCGTGATCAGCGCGGCGCGGGCGTCGGTCACCTCGAGGCCGGCGAACGTGACGGTGCCGGCGGCCGGGCGCAGCAGGCCGGCGAGCGCGTTCAGCAACGTCGTCCTTCCGGCGCCGCCGGCACCCAGCACGCACACGGTCTCCCCGGCGTCGACCGCGAGCGACACGCCGCGGACGGCTGCGGCGGGGCCGAAGTGGACGTGCAGGTTCTCGACCGCGAGCAGCGTCACCGTGCCGTCACCTCATCCGGGCTGCCGCTCGACCTCCGCTCGCAGCGACTGGATCAGCCGGTCCGTGCCGCTGCTCCGTCGGTTCTGGATCGCCACCTGCACGAGCCACGGCCGGCGCGCCGCGATCGCGTCGGACAGTGCGCCCTCCAGCGCCTCCGGGCCGTCCGCGCGCACGGCCGCGACGCCGAACCCGCGCGCCACCAGCGTGAAGTCGGTGCCCGTGAGGTCGGACGTGAACTCCGCGCCGCCGCCGTAGACCCCCGTCTGCAGCGACTGCTCGATGCCCCAGGCGCCGTCCTGGCCCACGACCACGACCACCGGCAAGTCGCATCGCAGCGCCGTCTCCAGGTCCGCGACGTGGTAGCCGATGCCACCGTCGCCGGCGATCACGATCACCGGCCGATGCGCTCGGCGATTGTGATCGCCCTCCGCTCGTCGATCGGCTCGAGCAGGACCGCGAACTCGTCGCCGCCAAGCCCTGCGACCGTGGCGCCGGCTCCGCAGCTCTCGGTAAGGCGGGCTGCCACCTCGACCAGCACGCGGTCACCGCTCTCGTGCCCGAGCGAGTCGTTGATGACGCGGAAGCGGTCGAGGTTGACGAGAAGCACGGCGACGCTGCCGCGGTCGCTTCGCCCGAGCGCCACCCGCAGCCGATCCAGGAACAGAACTCGGTTGGGCAGGCCGGTGAGCCGATCGCTCAGCCGCTGGTCGAGCAGCTGCTGCTCGGCGCCCTTGCGCTCCATCGCGTACCTGATGGAGCGCGCGAGCCCGTCCATGTCCACCCTGCGCTTGACCAGGTAGTCCTGTGCGCCCTCCTGCATCGCACGGACTGCAATCTCCTCGTCCTCGAGCCCGGTCAGGACGACGATCGGGGCGTCCGGCGCGAACTTGCGGACTTGCAGCAGCGACTGCAGCCCCTCGGCATCCGGCAGCGTGAGGTCGAGCAGCACGCACGCCGACGGGGAGTGTATGAGCCGGTCGCAGGCGTCCGACAGCCGCTCGACATGTACCAGCTCCAGCGGTATCTCCGACTCGGCCAGCATCTCCCCAACGAGGCGGGCGATGAACGCGTTGTCCTCGACGAGCAGCAGCTCGCTGGTGCGCGTGCTGTGCTCCTGGGCCCGTTTCCGCGCGAGCAGGTCGGACATCTCCGAGCCCACGTCGATGACGAACGCGCGGAGCTCCTGCTCGATGCGGCGGCGCCGCCCGCTCACGAACTCGACGACGCCGGCGAAGTCGGAGCCGATGTGCACCGGGAACGCAACCGCCGACCGGAGGCCATCGGCATCTGCGGCCGACGTGCGCGGGCAGGGCACGTCATCGGCGAGGTCGTCGCTGAACTCCGGCTCGCCACTCGCCCACACCCGGCCCGGAAGGCCCACGCCGCGTGAGAGCGACACCTGCCGCGTGACGCCGCAGAACGCCGGGGCCGTCCCGGCGGAGGACCGCCACACGGCCCGGCTGCGAAGCTGCTCTCGCGCCGAGTCGAGCATCCACGCCGCGCCGACGTCGAATCCGAGCGCCTGCGCGACAGCCGGCACGAGCGCAGAGATGGCGCCGTCGACCGTGGAGGATTGCGACAGGATGCGCGTCACAGCGACGCGCGCGTCGGCGCGCTGACGCTCGCGCCGATACTCCGTGACGTCCTGGATGTTCGCGACCGCGGAACGTGGGAGCCCGCGCTCCGTCGCGACCGGCGACGCGTCCACCTGAACCCAGGCAAGCTCTCCGTCCGAGCGGACGATCGCGCTCTCGACGCGGTAGCCGCGAGCCTCGCCCGTCGCGAGCTGCTCGAGCCGGCGCCGCAGATCGGCGCCGTCCTCCGGGAGCCCGAGCTCCGTCACGTCACAGCCGACGAGGTCCTCGCGCGCGTGCCCGGTGATCGACGAGACCGCCGGATTGACGGCGAGGATCCGGCCGAGCGCGGCCGGGTCGAGGCTGATCATCGCCGTGCCGACCGCCGCCTCTTCGAACGCGCGGCGGTGAAGATCGTCCAGATCGGCGGCCTGCGTTCCGTCGACATCGCTTGCCGGCGCACGTCGAGGGGTTCCGGCGCGAGACGTCATGGAACGGTGATCGGTTCGGGCTCGCCGATCCTGAAATGCCGTGAGCCCGCCGATGTCCGATCCGGGACCACGGGCTCCCCCGCCTGAGTCGCCGCTACCGCTAATGTGACGAATGATACGGGCATGCTGGCCCAGCACACCTTCTGCACGCTGGCGATCGTCCCCTCTCCCTTATCTCCGGTGTCGCGGCCTCGACACGACGCTACGACGCGGACTGGAACGATGCCCTCGCCACCCGACCCGCTGAGCGCGCTAGTGCCGCGGGCGCGATGATCGCCGGAACGGCCGCCACCGGACTGCGCGCGTGGTTGGTGGCGAGTCGGACACCTGCTGACGCCGCGACGAAGACTGCGCCGACAACCGGAGCGTTCATCGTCACGGGAGTGCTCTCGGCCGGCCTTCTCGCGCCGACGCCGTAGCGCGATGCCCCAGATGGGCCCCGTCGCGGAACGGGCGCACGGCTTACGAGGCCCGAGCGGCGCGCCTGGTGCGCGTACAACCCGTTCCGAGGCGCATCGTCCTCTTGGCGCCCGCTCGTCGGGACGGAATGGGCACGGAAATCCACCGGCATCAGGCCTCATCGGCCGGCATTCCGTGCCTGAGCTCAGCCACTCCAAATACGCACGAACCCCGCCATAGAGCGGAAATGACGGCTGTAGGCCACGAGCGGCCGTCCGATTGCCATGCAGAAGGTCGTGGGTTCGAGTCCCATCATCCGCTCTCTAAGCCTCTAAGCCTCTAAGCCCTGCTTTTGCAGGGCTTTTCCTGTGAAGGCGGGCTGTCGGACCTACTGTCACCTACGCAGAAGGGCGTCGGTTCGACGGGTTGCCCCGGCCTCCAGAGCTTCGCGGCGGGCGGTCGATCGCGCGCCGTCTGAACAGGGAACGAGCGCGGTGTCGAACCCCGCGAGGCGTCGGCACGGATTCGGCACGGAAATTGGGCCCGTGTCTCGTGCGTGCACGAGTCTGTGCCACCGGTGTCCGAGCCCTGCGAGCGGGGCGAGAAGAATGGCGGCGAGGGTCTCGATGGCCTCAGAACCGGTCGTGCGCGGCTGGTCGGCCCAGCGTGGGCAGTCGGCATGCCGAACGACCAGCGTTCCGGTCGGCCTCTCGCGTCAGCTTCGCTCGCCATCGCCGCTCAGCGGAAGAGCGACCGCACTCTCGAGCGCGCCCACGCCGCGCTCCGCGAACTCGGCGGCGCGCCGAGACGATCAGCTTCCACGCCGTCGCCCCCACCTTGGTGCCGTGCTAGGCGAGGAAGAGATCGAGAAGGTGTCCAAGCACCGCCAGCGGCTGGAACTCGACCTGGGCTCGCGCATCTACAGCAAGGACTTCAAGGTCCCGAGCGTATCCCTTATCGGGCTCTCAGCTTTCCCGCCCACTCTCACAGCGTGCGCATCCTCGTGGTCGACGACGAGCCGGCGGTGCGGAACGCCGTCGACCGCGCGCTGCGGCTGGAGGGCTACGACACCGAGCTCGCCGCGGACGGGCAGCAGGCGCTCGACGCGCTCGCAGCCGCCGCGCCCGACGCGCTGGTACTCGACCTGCTGATGCCACGGGTGGACGGGCTCGAGGTGTGCCGGCGCCTGCGGGCCGCCGGAGATCGCATCCCCGTGCTCGTGCTGACCGCGCGCGATGCCGTGCCCGACCGCGTGCGGGGGCTCGACGCCGGCGCCGACGACTACCTCGTCAAGCCGTTCGCGCTCGAGGAGCTGCTGGCCCGGCTGCGAGCGCTGCTCCGCCGCAGCGGCGGCGCCGGCGAGCAGGAGCTCCTGCGGTTCGCCGACCTCGAGCTGCGCCCGCTCGAGCACACGGTCCGCCGCGGTGAGCGCGCGATCGAGCTCACGCGCACCGAGTTCCTGCTGCTGGAGCTGCTGATGCGGCACCCGCGCCAGGTGCTGACGCGCTCGCAGATCTTCGAGCGTGTGTGGGGATACGACTTCGGCGAGGCCTCGAACTCGCTCGAGGTGTACGTCGGCTATCTGCGACGCAAGCTCGAGACCGATGGCGAGCCGCGGCTGGTCCAGACCGTGCGCGGACTCGGCTACGTGCTGCGGGAGCCATGAGCTTCCGGCGCCGGATCGCGTTCACGGCCGCGGCCGCGGTGGCGATCGCCGTCACCATCGGGTCCGTGGTCGCCTACGCGGTGGTGCGCGACACGCTGCTCGGCCAGATCGACGCGTCGCTGCTGAACGCGGCGATGGAGACGCAGGTCACCAGCGCGGGGCGGGCGCCCGAGGTCCCACCGGAGGGCGAGTCGCTCGAGAGCCCGCCGGTCTTCAGGCAGTTCATCACCGAGGGCGAGCACATCCGGGCGGTTGCGCCGGGAACGCGGCCGGAGCGCCTCACCGATCCGAAGGCCCTGGAGTCCGTGGCCAGCGGCGAGCGCGGCGCGTTCTTCACCACCCAGGAGGTCGACGGCGTGCGCGTGCGCGTCTACACCAGCCAGGCCGCGCCCGGCCTGACGGCCCAGGTGGCGCGGCCGCTGACCGAGGCCGATGAGGCGCTGGCCGACCTGCGCCTGGGCCTCGGCGTCGTCGCGGTGGCGGGCATCGCGTTCGCCGCCTTGCTCGGCCGCCTTGCCACCCGCCACGCGGTGCGACCGGTCACCGAGCTCACCGAGGCGGCCGAGCACGTCGCCCGCACGCGCGACCTGTCGCGCCGAATCGCCGGCCGCGGCGGAGACGAGCTGGCGCGGCTCGCCACGTCGTTCAACACGATGCTCGAGGCGCTCGACGAGTCGAGGCGGGCGCAGCGCCAGCTGGTCGCCGACGCCTCGCACGAGCTGCGCACGCCGCTCACCTCGCTGCGCACCAACCTCGAGGTGCTCGGCTCGCGCCGCGAGCTGCCGGAGCGCGACCGCGAGCGCCTGCGCGCCGACGTCGTCGCGCAGCTCGAGGAGCTGACCGAGCTCGTCGGCGACCTGGTCGAGCTGGCGCGCGACGAGGAGCCGAGCGACGAGCCGCCGGAGACGCTGCGGTTCGACCAGCTCGTGGCGGCCGCCGTCGAGCGCGCCCGCCGCCACGCACCCGCCGTCGCCTTCGCCACCGAGCTCGAGCCGACGCTGGTCACCGGCGCACGCGGGCGGCTCGACCGCGCCGTCGCCAACCTGCTCGACAACGCCGGCAAGTGGAGCCCGCCGAACGGCACGGTGGAGGTGCGACTGCGCGGCGGCGAGCTGACCGTCCGCGACCACGGGCCCGGCATCGCCGCCGAGGACCTCCCGCACGTGTTCGACCGCTTCTACCGCGCGGCCGCGGCGCGCGGACGCGCCGGCTCCGGACTCGGGCTGGCGATCGTGCGCGCCG
>JBOGYU010000182.1:0-8582 GCA_050696935.1 Solirubrobacteraceae bacterium
GACCGCCTCGAGGCCGACCGGCGCCGGGACTGACGCCAAGGCCGATGTGGTCGCCGGGCGCTTAAGCCGTGGTCAGGTCGCCGACCGGCTCACAAACAGCCCGCAAACACCCAAACGTGAAGACCTCGCTGGCGGCTAACATGGTCCGCCGCGCCTGCGCCCGTAGCTCAGCTGGATAGAGCGTCGGTCTACGGAACCGAAGGTCAGAGGTTCGAATCCTCTCGGGCGCGCTCTCGAACTCCGCTTGCTAGAGGGCAATTCGGGCGGTTGCCGAATCCCGTGGGGTGGCAACACGGCTGGCAACGGAGCAACGTAGACCGGGTTGCCGCTGGAGCGGACCGAGGTGCCGGGCGTGTATCGGCGCGGTTCGCGGTTCGTCGTGGTGTATCGCAGCGGCGGTCGTCAGCGCAAGCAGGCGGCGGCGACGTTCGCGGAGGCGCGTGCGGTCAAGCTCGCGCGGGACGCGGAGGCGCGCGAGCAGCGGCGCGGCCCGACGATGCATGCGTTCGCGCTCACCTGGCTGGAACGCTACGCCGGCTCGGGCCGCGACAGCGTGCGCGAGAACACGCGCAGGGAGTACCGGCGGCTGTTGGAGACGTTCGCGCTGCGCTACTTCGACCGCGGAGTCCGTGTGCGTGATCTCGACCGCGCTGCGGTGCAGCGGTTCGTCGACTGGCTGACCGGGCGGCCGGGCCGCAACGGCCGGCTGTCGGACCGTTCGGTCGCCAATGCGCTGACGCCGCTGCGCCTGGCATTGGACGCGGCGGTGGCCGAGGGCCTGCTCGAGCACAACCCTGCCGATGGTGTCGTGCTGCCGCGCCGCCGCGGCGGCCGGGCATGGGAGTTCAAGGAGCGGCGCTTCCTCACGCGCCAGGAGTTGGCGCGGCTACTGGACGAGGTGCCATCGAGGTGGCGCCCGCTGTTTGACTTGCTCGCAGCGACCGGGCTGCGCATCTCCGAGGCGATCGCGCTGCGCTGAAGCGATCTCGAACTCGATCTCTGCTCGCCGCGGTTGCGGGTCAGCCGCGCGATCGTCCGCGGCGTCGTCGGTGCGCCGAAGTCGCGTCACGGGGCGCGGCTCGTGCCGCTGGCGCCCGACCTCGCGGCGACCCTGCGCGCACTGCGGCCGGTGGGCGTGGCCGATGACGCGCTCGTGTTCTCCGGTCGTGACGGCGAGCCACCGGACGTCGGCAGCCTTCGTCGCCGGGTACTCGTCCCGGCAGCCGAGCGGGCCGGGCTCTCCGGCGTTGGCTTCCACACGCTGCGCCACACCTGCGCGTCGCTGCTGATCGAGTCAGGGCTGAACGTGCTGCGGCTGCAGCGTTGGATGGGCCACCACTCCCCGGCGTTTACGCTCGAGGTCTACGGGCACCTGATCGACGGCGACCTCGGCCCCGCGCTCGACCTCCGCAAGGAGCTGCGACCGGCGCAACGATGATCGAGGCTGCGCGCCGGGCGCCGCTGCTGGCCGTTCGTGCCGTGAGCGCCGACGGGCGCGCCAACCGCTACCGCGGAGCAGTCGCGAGTTCAGTGTCGCGCCCACCGGCCGCCCGGTGTGGCGCCACGACACGCCCCTCCCGCTTTACGCCCAGCAGCGAGAGCGGGAATGACGCCAAGGCGAACGACCGCGTGTCGTCCGCAGCGACAGCCTGCTCGGCATGGACCGAGACGCCTGCTTTTCTACAACTCCAGCCCTGGCGAGAGCGCCGACGGCGAGTCGGCGCACGCGTGCCGCTCGTCCAATCCCACGCATCCGCGTGACGGTCGCAAGACGCGCGCTCATCGGTGACAACGGCGGTGGCGCTGGTGCCAGTCACCTTCAACCCGGCTCCCCGCCCAGAGTTCGGGGGAGCCCGAAATGGGGGAACACACGGCTGTCGCCGAACCAAGTGATCGCGGAGATCAGATCACCCTCGAGCGTGAGCACCATCAGCCCGTACGGACGGGCGATCGCCCTCTCGGCGTCCGGGAGGTAGCAGCCGAACGCGGGCTGACCGTTGGCCCGCGTGGGAACGAGCCGGAGGGGTAGGCCGCGTAGGGCGGCGCGGTTGTCGAGGAAGCTGGCGATGGCTGCGTGGCCCTCGTACTCGAACGGCTGGGGCGGCATCGTGAGCCAGGCGCCGTCGGTCAGCAGCGAGACGACTCCCTCCACGTCTCCGCTCTCGACGGCGTCGGCGAAGCGACCGACCAGCTCGCGCTCGCGCGGGGAGCGTGGCAGTGGCGCTCGGTCGCGGTCACGGGCTGGAAGCCGCGTCGTGAGCGTCGTCCGGGCGCGCTGCAGGGTACCTTTGACTGCAGCTTCGCTCGTCTCGAGCATGTCCGCGACCTCCACCGCTCGGAAGCCCAGCACATCGCGTAGCACCAGCACCGCCCGCTGTCGCGGTGGCAGGTGCTGGAGGGCGGCCACGAACGCCAGTGAGACCGCCTCCCTTAGCTCGTAGCGCGCCTCCGGCCCGGGCGACGTATCTGCGACCGTGTCGAGGAGGGCGTCGGGGTATGGCTCCAGCCAAATCGGCTCGGTGCGGCGCGTCGGCTCGGGCGGCTCGACGATCGCCTCCACCTCGCGCGGGCGACGGCCCTTGTCGCGAAGCGCGTTCAGGCACCGATTCGTCGCGATCCGGTAAAGCCAGGCGCGCAGCGAGGATCGCCCGTCGAAGAGTTCAAGCCCGCGCCAGGCGGTCAAGAGCGTCTCCTGATGAACATCCTCGGCGTCCTGAACCGAGCCGAGGATCCGGTAGCAGTGCAGCTGGAGCTCCCCCTGGTAGGGGTCGATGAGCTCGCGGAACGCCTCCTCGTCTCCCGCGCGGGCGCGGGAGAGCGTTCGCTCGGTCACGACGGCATCCTCGCATGGCCCGTTCCTTTCGCGCGCCTCACCGGTAGTGACCCCATCCGCGCGGAAAAGGAATCGCCGGTTCCTTCGGGACCCTGGTGGTGTCTAGACAAACAGACCGAGACCGATGAAACGAGTACCTGAAGGAGGACATGCCGCAATGAAGACCCCGTCAGTCGTCTCGCCGCAGGAGTGGGAGGCCGCGCGCGAGACGCTGCTCGTCAAGGAGAAGGAGTTGACCCGCGCCCGCGACGCGATGGCGGCCGAGCGCCGGCGGATGCCGTGGATGGCTGTGGAGAAGGACTACCGCTTCGAGGGACCCAACGGACCGGCGAGCCTGGCGGACCTGTTCGAGGGCCGCAGGCAGCTGATCGTCTACCGCGCCTTCTACGCGCCGGACGTCACTACTTACCCGGAGTCCGGCGGCGCCTACCCGGAGCGGGCCTGCGTCGGCTGCTCCTTCGGCGCCGACCAGGTCGCACACCCGGCCCACCTGAACGCGCGGGACACGACGCTCGCGTATGTCTCGCGCGCCCCCCAGGCCGAGATCCAGGGCTTGAAGGAGCGCATGGGCTGGGAACTCATCCCCTGGTACACGCTCACGGATGACTTCGACAAGGATTTCGGCGTGGACGAGTGGCACGGGCACAACGCCTTCATCCGTGAGGGCGATCGGATCTTCCGCACCTACTTCGTCGACGCCCGCGGCGACGAGCACATAGGCACGACCTGGAGCTATCTCGACATCACCGCGCTCGGGCGCCGGGAGGAGTGGGAGGACTCGCCCGAGGGCTACCCGCAGACCCCGCCGTACCAGTGGTGGAACTACCACGACGCGTACGGCGGGGACGCGTGATCGCTCACGTCGGAGGCGTCCCGCTGGAAGAGACCCTGCCGTCGGTGACGGGCGCCGGGGTCGCGCTGCTGCTGGCACGCGCCTGGGTAATGCTGCGCCTGCGACGCCGACGAGAGCCCGGAGAATGATCGAGAACACAACGCTGCGCATGGAGAGGACCTACAAAGCGCCCGCGCAGGCGGCGCCTTGCGATCACACCGGCGCCGAGGCGACGTGTGACCGCTCCCGGCCAAGAGCGATAGCGACGCCGTACCCCGCGGTGGCTCCTGTAGTGGACGAGAACCAGCTGTCCGACGGCGCGCGATTGGCGCTCGGACCGCTCCTGCATTCGTCGCAGAGCAGCTGCGATGCCGCCGCTGCCGCGTTCCATGCGTCTCGACACTCCGGTCACGGTGCCGGGCCCGGATCGTCGCGCTACTGCTTCCGCCTGGCAACGCGGGCACGGTCCGGCCCGGGGACAGCCGGGGCGCGTTAGGCTGCGGGCGCCGAATGCTCTCCGATCGCCTCCGCGCCGCCGTCGAACAACGGAACGTCGATCAGGGTCCCGAGCTGTTCCACGAGGACGCGGCGTTCCGTAGTCCGGTGCCGTTCAAGCCGTATCAGGGCCGGGATCAGGTCTTGAAGGTCCTGCGAGCGGCCGAGCAGGTGCTCGGGATCGGCGGCAAGTTCCGCTATCTGCACCAACTCGAAGACCCGGACGACCGTGTCGCGATCCTGGAGTTCGCGACCGAGGTCGACGGGAAGCAGGTCGAGGGGATCGACAAGCTCACCTTCGACGAGGACGGCCTGATCACCGAGCTCAAGGTGATGATCCGCCCGGCTTCGGCCCTCCAGCTCGTCGGCGCGAAGATGGCCGAAGAGTTCCCAAGAGTCGGTCTCCGCCTCCCGAGCTGACCAGTCGATCCGTTGGTGACCTGGCGGGGCGAGTTGAACTCGCCCCGCCGAGATCGACCTACGCGGTCTGAGGGACGGGATCGGGCGTTGTGACCGGCTGCGCGCGCGACGGTTCGACGCGGAGGATACGCGCGGCCCAGTCCGGCAGCCACCAGTTCCAGCGGCCGAGAATGGCGACCGCGGAGGGCGCGAGGATGCCGCGGATGATCGTCGCGTCGATCAGGATTCCGCCGCCGAGCGCGGTGGCGAAGATCTTGGCTTCGGTGCCTGGGCTGGCGCTGAAGGCGACGAACGCGAGGCCGAGGATCAGGGCGGCGCTCGTGACGAGTCGGCCGGTGCGGCCGATGCCCTCGACGACGGCGGTCTCAGTCGAGCGGGTGCGGTCGTATGCCTCGCGCATGCGGCTGATGATGAAGACCTGGTAGTCCATCGAGATGCCGAAGAGGAACGCGAAGATGACGATCGGCAGCTCGACGTTGATCGCGTGGGTCGCCTCGATGCCCCAGATCGCGTTGGAGCCGAAGCCCTCCTGCCAGACGAGCACGATGAGGCCCCAGGCGGCGGCGACGGAGAGCAGGTTCAGGAGGACGGCCTTGAGCGGGAGGATGAGCGAGCGGAATGCGCGCGCGAGGAGGAGGAAGGTGAGGACGGAGATGAGCGCGAGCATGAGCGGGAAGTTGCCGTAGACGACGTCGAGGAAGTCGGCGCTCAGCGCGGCCTCGCCACCGATCGTCACCTCGCCGGGGAGCGATGTGGCACGGATCCGGTCGAGCGTCGCCCGGCCGGCGGCGGAGTTCCCGTCCTCGGTCGGGATGACGGTGACCAGCGACGTCCCGCCGCGGCGCCACTCTCCCGGTGCTGCCGCGCTCCGGACACCGTCGACCTGGGCGAGCGCCTCCGCGACGGCCTTGGGGTCGCCTGAGCGGACGAGCGCGTCGAAGGGCGAGAGCGGACCCGTGCCGATGCCCGAGTCCTCCAGCTTCTCGAGGCCGGCGCGCGCAGGCCCGGCGTTCGCGAGCGAGTCGGCGCGCGGGTTTCCGAGCTGGATCGATGAGGCGGCGACGACGAGCGCGACCAGTGCGGCGGTCGATGCCGCGGCCGCAGGCCACCGGTGGCGCACGATAAGGCGGGCCCAGGCCGACCAGGCGCGGCTGGCGCGGGCATCGCGTCGGTTACGAGGCCAGTCGAGCCTCGGCCCGATCGTCGCCAGGAGGACCGGCAGGAGCGTGACGGCCACGGCGACGCTGACCAGCGCGATGAGCAGGCCCGCGATGCCGATGCTGCGCAGGAACGGCACCGGCAGGGCGACGAGCGCGAGCAGCGAGATCGCCACGGTCGTGCCGCTGAAGACGACGGCGGAGCCGGCGTGATGCATCGCGTTCCGGACCGCCGCGTCGTTCGTCACGTTCGGGCGCTGCCGTTCCTCGCGCCAGCGGACCACCGCGAGAAGTGCGTAGTCGATCGCGATACCGAGCCCGATCAGCGCGACGAGGAACTGGACGATCACCGAGACGTCGGTGACGCTCGCGACCGGCCAGACCAGCAGGAAGGTCGTCGGGACGGCGACGAATGCCATCAACACCGGCACGAGCGCCATGAACGAACGGAAGACGAAGGCGAGGACCAGGAGCGCGCCCAGCGCCGCCACCAAGGTCCCCAGCACGACGCCGGCGCCGTCGCCCTCGCTCTCGCCGGCGGAGGCGCGCAGTGCGTCGAGCCCCGTCACCTCGACGGCCGCACCGCCAACCGTGACGCCCGCCAGCGCCGCCTGCGCCCGCCGCGCCTCGGCCTGGCCGGGGTCGACTCCACCCTTGGCCGGGATGTAGACGAGCGCGAAGGTGGTGCGACCGTCGTCGGAGACGAACGCCCGGTCGCGGGTGGAGGCATAGGAGGCAGTCCTAGCCTCCGGCAGCGCTGCCTCGATTCTCGCAAGTGCCGTGTCGAGCTCCCTCGTGATACCGGGCGAGTCGACCGTCTTCCCCTCCGGGAGCTCCACGACGGGCACGATCGGCGCGACGTCGCCGCCGTTGCCGTAGATCTCGCCGAGCTCCTTGTTGGTCTCGAAGCCCTCGCGGCCCGGGACGCTGAACTGCTGCGAGAGAGCATTGCCCGCCGGCTGGATCGCGGCGAACGCGGCGATCGTGACGACGAGCCAGAAACCGACAACGAGTCGTTTGTGGTCGAGGACCCAGCGGGTGATGGCAGTCATGGCGTCTCCTTCAGACGGGTCGTACGCTGTACGATGACCATACTCGTACGCTGTACGATCATGCAAGGGCGGTAAACCGAACAGTCGATGGGCAGACCGGAAACAGCCACCGAGCCGCGAGCGCCGCTGAGCAAGGAGCGTGTGGTGCGGGCCGCCGTCGCGCTCGCCGTGCGCGACGGCTTCGAGTCACTGACGATGCGTAAGCTCGCGGACGAGCTCGACGCGGGCGCGATGTCCCTCTACCACTACGTGCCCAACAAGGAGCGGCTGCTCGACGAGATGGTCGACGTCGTCTTCAGCGAGATCGAGCTGCCTTTAACCGACGTCGACTGGAAGACCGCGATGCGTCGGCGGGCGATCTCAACCCGCGAGGTGCTCAACCGTCACCGCTGGGCCGTCGGCCTGATGGAGTCGCGCGCGACACCGGGGCCAGCCAGCTTCCGGGTCCACAACGCCGTCCTCGGTTACCTCCGAGAAGGAGGCTTCTCGATCGAGATGACCATCCAGGCCTACTCCGTCCTAGACGCCTACATCTACGGCTTCGCCCTCCAGGAGAAGCACGTCCCGTTCGACAGCGCCGAGGAAAGCGCGGCGGTCGCGGAGGAGCAGGCCCGGCAGGTCGCCGAGCAGGCGAAGGAGCGGCAGTCCGCCGCGCTCGCGGAGGAGTTCCCCTACCTCGCCGAAGTCGTCGCCGGGCACGTCGCCGAAGTCGGCTACGACTTCGCCACCGCGTTCGAGTACGGCCTCGACCTCATCCTCGACGCGCTCGAGCAACGCCGCGACGCGGCCTAAACGGCGCGGCGGCGCGCGCGCGGCGAGCCAGATCCTCGCCAACAATCGGGCCGGCAGTTGGCGCAAGATCAAGGCCGCCCCGTCATAGATGAGGAACGCGAGCGTCGAAGCGGTTGGCGCCATGGCGGGAGCACCGCCAAGCGCTCCCGCCGGTTGGCGTGAACGGGGCCGCTTGGAGCCGGGAGTCCGGCGGCCATCGGCGGCTCCGCCTACCGCCGGTCAGGTGTACTCGGCCGGCGCCGGGGCGGACGTGTCGTTCTGCCAGAGGCCGAACTCGTTCCCCTGCGGGTCCTTGCAGGTCGCGAACCAACCCATCCCCGGCACCGGACGCGGCTCGTCCGCCTCGCCGCCGAGCTCCGTGACGCGCGCGGCGCCGGCGTTGATCTCGTCCACGTCGAAGTAGACGCGCGCCCCTCGTTTGCCGGGCTCCATATTGGTGATCGCGCCGCCCGTCTGCTCGCTGATCTGAGTCGTGTGGTACTCGAACGGACCCGGCATGGCCTCGAATTGCCATCCGAAGAGCGAGCCCCAGAATTCGCGTCCCTTCGCGGTGTCGTCGGCCGGGATCTCGACGCTGACTACCTGACCTGCCATGGCAAACTCCTCTCGCTTCGTCGTTCGGCGGAAGCCGGAGCGCCGCCGCGGTCACCATATAGACCGGTCGCTCTAGGTGAACTCATCGGCGCCGCCGCCAGCCGGGATGCGCTGCGAAGCGCGGCATGCGCCGTGAACGCACCCATGCGGTTAAGAGATGGGGAAGCGAGACTCTGCCGACCGCCGTCCCGAGACCTCGAATTCGAGGGCCCTGGTGTGGCGGCCCGGGACACTCCTGCTCCTCCGGCGAAGGGAGGGGTCTTGGAACGCGCTGCTGCTTCTGCCTGCAGGGCGCAGCGCCCGTGTCGCCTACCGCCAGACGCGGCCACTCTCTCACTGAGATCCAGGCAAAGGGAGGAGAACGAAACCAGTCGGACTGATGCGCGCCAGCCGGGGCGGGCCGGCGG
>JBOGYU010000183.1:0-8574 GCA_050696935.1 Solirubrobacteraceae bacterium
GGTCCACGCCGTGCAGCCCCGCGACCCCCCGGGCCGCCAGCTCGCGCAGCCACCAGCCGGTCCCGCAGCCGGCGTCCAGCACGCGGGCGCCGGGCGCGAGCGGGACGAGCGCGAGGACGGCATCCACCAGCTCCCGGCGGATGGCCTGGTTGCCGGGGTTGGCCGCGCTCCAGGCGCGCCGCTTGCCGGCACTGGCCGCGTACCGGTCGAACGTCCGCCTCAGGCGCCCGGCGTCGCGCACTCCTCGAACGCCTCGATCTGCCCGCGGCACAGCGACCGCGGGTCCTCGCCGGCGCGCACGGCCTCGTACCACTCCAGCGTGGCCGCGAGCGCCGCCTCCGCGTCCAGCCTGGGCGCCCAGCCGAGCCGTTCGCGCGCCGCGGTTGCGTCCAGCCGCAGCGCCGGCGACTCCACGGAGTCCGGCGGCGCCGCCACGCGCACGTCGAGCCGCCAGCGAGAGCACACGCGATCGACGATCCAGCGCACCGGCCGCGCCTCCTCGGGGCCGAAGTTCCACGCCCGCGCCCACTCGCCCGACTCCCACAGCCGCTCGGCCAGCAGCAGGTAGCCGCGCAAAGGATCGAGCACGTGCTGCCACGGGCGCACGGCGTCGGGGTGGCGGACGACGACCGGCGCCCCGTCGGCCGCCGCGCGAGCGAGGTCGGGGAGGAGCCGGTCGCGCGCCCAGTCGCCGCCGCCGATCACGTTGCCGGCGCGCGCGGTCGCGACACGGACGCCGAAGGATTCCCGGTAGGCCGACGCCACCAGTTCCTGCGCCGCCTTCGAGGCCGAATAGGGGTCGCGGCCGCCGAGCGGGTCGCCCTCGCTGTGCGCGTGCTCGCCGGGCGCGTAGCACTTGTCGCTGGTGACGCACACGATCACGGCGTCGCGCGCAGCGTCGAGCACGTGGGCGGTGCCGATCACGTTGACGTCGAAGGTGCCGGCGGGGTCCTCGAGCGACGCGCGCACGAGCGGCTGTGCGGCGAGGTGGAAGACCACCTCCGCGCCCGCGACGGCGGCGCGGACCGCTCCCGCGTCCCGCACGTCGCCCCGCCCATCGTCGACCAGCTCGCCGACCCGCGCCAGCTCGAACAGCGACGGCTCGGTCGGCGGCGGGCCGGCGAAGCCGCTCACCTCGGCGCCCAGCGCGCGCAGCCAGAGCGCGAGCCACGAGCCCTTGAACCCGGTGTGCCCGGTGACGAGGACCCGGCGGCCGCTCCAGAAGCTCACCCGCCGAGCGCCTTCAGGTCGGCGTCGACCATCAGCCGGATCAGCTCCTCGAAGCTCGTCCGCGGCTCCCACCCGAGGTCGCGCTTGGCCTTGGACGAGTCGCCCACCAGCAGGTCGACCTCGGCCGGGCGCAGGAACGCCTCGTCGATCACGACGTACGGCTCCCACTCGATGCCGGCGTGCTCGAACGCGATCTCGACGCACCGCCGCACCGTGTTCGTCCGTCCCGTCGCGATCACGTAGTCGTCCGGCGTGTCCTGCTGGAGCATCAGCCACATCGCCTCGACGTAGTCCTTCGCGTACCCCCAGTCCCGCTTGGCGTCGAGGTTCCCGAGCCGCAGCTCCTTCTGGAGCCCGAGCTTGATCGCCGCCGCGTGCCACGTGATCTTCCGGGTCACGAACTCCAGCCCGCGACGCTCCGATTCGTGGTTGAACAGGATTCCGGAGCAACAGAACAGGTCGTACGAATCGCGGTAGTTGACCGTGATGTGGTGGCCGTACGCCTTCGCCACGCCGTAGGGGGAGCGGGGGTAGAAGGGGGTCTGCTCGGTCTGGGGCGTCTGGCGCACCTTCCCGAACATCTCGCTCGACGACGCCTGGTAGAAGCGCGCCTCCGGGCACACCTCGCGCATCGCCTCGAGCATGCGGGTGACGCCGACGCCCGTGAACTCCGCGGTCAGCGTCGGCTGGATCCACGAGACCGCCACGAAGGACATGGCGGCGAGGTTGTAGATCTCGTCCGGCCGGGAGGCGCGCAGCGCGTCCACCAGCGACCGCTGGTCGAGCAGGTCGCCCTGGTGGAGCGTGATCCGGTCGCGCAGGTGCTCGATCCGCTCGAACTTCTCGGTCGATGACCGGCGCACCATGCCGTGGACCTCGTAGCCCTTCTCCAGCAGCAGCTCGGCCAGATACGAGCCGTCCTGCCCGGTGATGCCGGTGATCAGTGCCGTCGAAGCCACTCGGCCGTCCTTTCGATGCCGTCATTCACGCCGATCGTCGCCCGCCAGCCGAGCAGCCGCTCGGCCTTCTCCACCGAGGGCCAGCGGCGCTGCACGTCGACCTCGAAGCTCGGCAGGTGCTCGAGCTCGAGCTCGGCCGGGTCGTTGCCGCACGCCTCCCAGCAGATGCGCGCGATCTGCGCGACGGTCAGCTCCTCTGAGGCGGACACGTTGAAGTCCTCGTTCAGGCCGGCCGGGTGCGCGGTCGCGGTCACGACGCCGTCGGCGATGTCGTCGACGTGCGTGAGCGTGCGCGTCTGCTCGCCGGAGCCGAAGATCGGCAGCGGCCGCAGCCGCGCCAGCGACTTGCGGATCAGGTCCGGCACCGCGTGCGCGATGCCCGGCTCGGCGTCGGGCAGCTCTCCCGGCCCGTAGGCGTTGAACGGCCGGCAGATGGTGAACGGCAGCCCGTGCTCGTCGTGCGCGGCGCGGCAGTAGACCTCGCCCGCGAGCTTCGACCAGCCGTAGGCCGAGCGCGGCGGCGGGCAGTCCGGGAGGTACGCCTCTGTGGTCGGGAACTGCTCGGCGCGCTCGAACACCATGCTCGAGGACACGTAGGTGAAGCGCTCGACCTCCTCCTCCAGCGCCGCCCGGAACACCGCGTTGTAGAGCGCGTGGTTGACCTCGGTGAGCGTGTACGGGAGCTTGTGGAAGTTCGCGATCCCGCCGACGATCGCCGCCAGGTGGATCACGTGCGTGCAGCCGTGCACCGCGGCACGCGCCTGGTCGAGCTCGCGCAGGTCGCCCCGGTGAACCTCGCACCCCTCGCGCATCCACTCCGGCGCCGGCCGCTGGTCGGACACCCGGACCTCGAACGCCGGGTCGCCCAGCAGGCGGCGCACGACCGCCGCGCCGATCGTGCCGGCGCCGCCCGTGACGAGGACCCGGCTCATGCGGCGGGTGAGGCTAGCGGCCTACACCCGCGCGACGCCTCAGCGGCGGATGCGACTGCGCGATCGCCTCGAAGTCGTCGTCCTGGGTCACGGCGGGCAGCCCGTGCTCGACGGCGGTCGCGGCGCTCGGCGTCGAGACCGAGGTGTCGAGCAGCCCGGCTGCTCACAGGTCGCCGAGCGTCTCGCCCGCGAGCTCGGCGAGGTCCTCGCGCAGGTCCGGATCGGCGGCGCGCTCGGCGAGCTCATCCCGTAGGCGCTCGCCGGCGAGCCAGCGGGACCTCGCGCCGTGCGGGACGATGTCGGCGACCGGTTTGCCGCGCACGGTGAGCGTCACCCGCTCTCCCAGCTCGACGGCCGCGATCACCTCCGCCGTGCGGTTGCGCAGGTCGCGAACGCCGATCTCCATATGCAACAGCGTGGCACCTACGGCGTCTGGAGTCCGGCGAGGAACTCGCGGAGCATCTGGTCGAAGACGGCCAGGGTGACCTGATGATCGCCGCCCATCGAGGCCATGGCGGCCGCCCCGTACGGGTTGGCGGGACGCGGCTTGACGGTCACGAACGGCGGGAGGCCGTATCGCAGTGCCGCCCAGTTCGCCCACAGCCGGGCCGTGCGGCCGTTGCCGTTGGCGAAGGGGTGGATGCGCACCCATTCGCCGTGCAGCACGGCGCAGTACGTGAGCACGCCGTGGAGCTGCCGGGGCTCCAGCGTCGAGGGATGAGCGCCGACGGGGATGGCGAGATCGAGCCCGACGGCTGCGGTCCGCGCTGCCCTCTCGAACGACTCGAGGGCGGCCGGCACCTCGCGCGACGGCACGCCAGGCGAACTGCCCACCTTGACCTCGTAGCCGATGAGATCCGGGAAATGGTCGTCGGAGTCGCGCACCTCTCCGGCGTAGTAGTCGAATGGCCGGGCGACGCCGTCGTAGAGATCCCGGTGCCACTGCTGGGCTGTCGCGATGCTCGGCGGGAGCCGCTCGTCCGCGGTCGCCGCGATGCCGGCCAGGACCCTCTGGGCATTGGCTGCGATCCGAGCCTCCGAGCCCGGCGGGTCCTCCCAGGCTGTCGGCACCGGTCTACTCGAATGCTTCCGCGACGCCGTAGGCGTCCCGGGTGTGCGGCGCCGGCACCATCCGCGCCTTGATCGGGTCCTGCTCGTAGGCCTCGGCGTGGGCGAAATCGGCGATCGCCCGCTCGAGGTGCTCCTCGCGGCGGTACCCGCGCAGCAGCTCCAAGGTGCCGGTGAGGTCCTGCTCGAGCAGGAGCGCCGCAGCCTGCAGCTCGCGCTCGAGCATCTCTTCCGCGAGCTGGTTCTTGGACACGCCGCGGCGCTCGGCGAGCAGTCCGAGCATCTCGTGCGTCCTACGGTTGCGGAAACGGAGCGTGAACTTTGGAACGGCCATGACGACAGCCTAGCGGTGCCGTCAACAAGGCGATATGCCGTCAGGTGCGAAGGGCGGCGACCTCGTTGGCGTACGCGAACACCTGCGCCGCGCCCAGGGCGTTCCACGGGTCGACGACGAGGCAGTCGGGGCCGGCGCGCTCGACGATCGCCGCGAGCGCGTCGGCGCCCGAGAAGGCGCTGTGGTTCGTGGCGACGATGACGACGTCGGCGCCGCCGACCGCCTCGTCGAAGCTCGTCGTAGGGGTGGAGACCACAGGGTCGTGGACCGCCACGTCGGCCAGCTCGCGCTCGAGCAGCCGGACGAGCTTGTGCGAGAGCGAGTCGCGCTCGTCGTCGGTGTCGCGCTTGAAGGCGAGGCCGAGCACCGCCACCTTGCGCTCGCGCAGGCCGCCGACCCGCCGCTTGACGCCGTCGACCAGGAACAGCGGCACGCTCTCGTGCACCCGCGAGACGCCCAGCAGCATCCCCGGGGCGTTGGACTTCTCCTCCGAGAACGCGAAGTCCTTGCGCAGGCAGGTGCCGGCGGTCAGCCCCGGCGAGGCGATCCCGCCGCGCGGATAGTCGCGGTTGATCAGCTCGATCACGTCGAACACGTTCGCGCCGTAGCGCTCGCAGTCCATCATCAGCAGGTTCGGGAGCGCGAACGTCGCGTAGCGCAGGATGTTGGTCCAGATCTTCGCCAGCTCCGCCTGCACCGGCGTGGTGTGCACGATCGGGGCGCCGAGCGCCTCGAACAGCCGCGCGGCGCGCTCGCCCGACCCCTCGCCGACGCCCCCGACGATGCACGGCAGTGTCCCGATCTCCTCCAAGAACCGGTCGGCGGCGATCCGCTCGGGCACGTGCGCCACGAACAGGTCCTCGCCGACCTTGAAGCCGCGGTGCTTCTCCAGGTAGCCGGCGACGAAATCCGTGGTCCCAGGTGCGACGGTGGAGCGCAGCACGAGCAGCTGGCCCTCCCGCAGGAGCGGCAGCAGGTCGTCCAGGACCGCCCGGATGTCGCCCATGTCGATCTCGATGTGCGAAAGGCTGGGCGTGCCGATCGTGAGCACGATCGCGTCGGCGCCGGCGGCGTCGGCCGCGTGCGGGGAGAGCTCCAGCGACGTGCGCGCGAGCAGCGCGTCGGTGCCCGGCTCCTTGAACGGCATCCGCCGCGTGCGCAGGGCGTCCAGCCGCTCCGAGTCCTTGTCCACGCCCAGCACGCTCAGCCCGGCGTCCGCGAAGACGAGGGCGAGCGGCAGGCCCACCCGCCCGAGCCCGATCACGGAGACGTCGCTGGGCATCTGCCGGGAGGAGGCTAGCGGGCGGTCTCGTCCGGCACGCGGGCGGCCGCGCTCCCGCCGGGATCCCCGTCACCCGGAGGAGGCAGGGCCTCCCGGCCGGGGCCGCCTCCCAGGCCCGGACGCGACTCCATCACGCGCCGCCCGCTGTCGACGAGCCCGCCGAGCGCCACAGCGAGCGCCCCCGCCAGCGCCAGGTAGACGCCGAGCTGGGCGTGCACGGGCGCGCTGATGTCGGGCGGGTCGACGATCCGGCGCGCGATCAGCAACGCGAGCCCGACGCCGAGCAGCGTGCGGACGGCGAGCACCTCCCGGGACTGGCGCAGGAGCGCGGTCACGATCGTCGCGACGGCACCCACCAGCACCACGAACCGCAGGCGCGGGAACGTGTCCCAGCCCGTCGACGTCGTGGTGCCTTCGGCGGCGCTGCGGTCGATGTCGTACCAGACGAGGAACAGCGTCACGATGAGCAGGCCGGCGCCGACGGCGCTCAGCGCCCGCCCGGTGTTGGGCTTGAGCATCGGTGAGTACCTCCCAACGTCGAGGCTAGCGGTCGCGCAGCGAGCGGACGTACTGCCGCGCGAACCCGATCACGAAGCGCGGGTTGTAGCGCAGGTACCGCCGCCACAGGCGGCGCGGCTCCTGGGCCAGGCGGAACAGCCACTCCAGGCCGAGGCGCTGCATCCAGCCCGGCGCCTGCGCCACCAGGCCGGCGTGGAAGTCGAACGCGGCGCCGACGCCCACGAGCACCGGCGCCGCGAGCCGGGCGCGCATGCGCGCCATCCACTTCTCCTGCTTCGGCACCCCGATCCCCACCCAGACCACGTCGGCGCCCGAGCCGTGGATATCGGCCACCACGGCGTCCTCCTCCTCGGCCGAGAGCTCGCGGAACGGCGGCACGTGGCCGCCCACGATCCGCAGCCCCGGATGCCGCAGGCGCAGGTTGCGCGCGAGCTGTGCGAGCGCGCCCGGGTTGCGCCCGCCGTAGAGGTAGAAGCGCAGCCCGGTGCGGGCCGCGCGGGCGCATGCGCGGTCCATCAGGTCGGGCCCGTACACGCGCTCGCCGACGCGGTGCCCGAGCAGGTTGAGCGCCCACACGAGCGGCTGGCCGTCGGGGACGACGAGCGACGCCCCGTCTACCGCGCTCCGCAGCTCCTCGTCCTCTTCGCAGGCCATCACCGTGTGTGTCGCGGCGACGCAGATGTAGCCCTTGTCGCGTCGCTCGACCGTCGCGTCGATCCAGTCGAGCGTCCGCTCGTAGTCGGTCAGCGTCAGCGAGACGCCGAGCACGTCGCTCCTGGGCGCGGGCTCGGCCCGGCCGTCGGCGGTGCGAGAGTCATGGATCGGTGCGGGACCAGTGGTCGGCATGCGGGACCTTCAACGGCGGCTCAGCCGCAAGGTTGCGGGAGTCGCGCCTCGCAGACCGTAGCGGCTCACCCCGATGCCGGTCAGCCTCCCGATCGCGCCGCGCCGTTCTGGTCCGGGGGCCGTTCGTCATCCTTGGCGCCGATGAGCGCGTCCTCTGAGATCGACGTCGGCGTCCTCACCGGGCCGGACGTCGCCGGTCGCGTCGTGCGCGGCGGGGCGCAGCGCGTCGTCGCGTTCGGGATCGTGAACCTCCTCGGAGTGGCGAGCTCGGTCGTCCTGCTCCGCTACCTGGGTGTCGCGGACTTCGGCCGCTACGGCACGGTGATCGCGCTCGTGGCGATTGCCAGCGCGCTTGCGGAAGCAGGGCTCAATATGACCGGCAGCCGGGAACTCGCGCTGCTGCCCGCCGGGCGGGAGCGCCGGCGGCTGCTCGGGGCATTGCTGGGGGTGCGCCTTCTCCTCATCGTGGTGGCCGTGATGGCCGCAGTCGGCTTCGCCGTACTCGCGGGGTACGACTCCGTCATGCTCGCCGGCACCGTGCTGGCCGGCGTGGGCGCCGTGCTGATCGCTGCGCAGTCGACGCTGGGGCTGCCGCTCGTCGTGGAGCTGCAGAACGCGCTGCTGAGCATCAACGAGGTGCTCAAGCAGGTGATCCTCGTCGTCGGCGTGCTGGCGCTCGCCGCGATGGGAGCGGCGCTGACGCCGTTCTTCGCCGTGCAGATCGCGGTCGGGATCGGCGCGCTGGCGCTCCTGCCGTTCCTGGTCGACCGCTCGCAACTGGCCTGGCCCACGCTGTCGCGGGAGCGCCTCCGGCACCTGGCGTTCACCGCGTTGCCCATCGCGCTCGCTGCGATCATCACCGCCTTCTACACGCGGACGCTGATCGTGATGGCGTCCCTGCTGACGTCGGAGTTCGAGACGGGGCTGTTCGTGACGTCGTCGCGCGTGATCGAGATGGTCGGCGGGCTGGCGATGCTGGCGACGGGCGTGATCCTGCCGGTCGCCACGGTGGCCGCCCGCGACGACCGCGCGCGCCTCCGCTACATGCTCGAGCACACCACCAAGCTCGTCCTGGTGGGGGGCGGGCTCCTCGCACTCACGTTGGTCTTCGCCGCGCGGCCGATCGTCGTCCTCCTCGGCGGCGAGGAGTTCGCCGCCGCGGCTCCGGTGCTGCGCCTGCAGGCTCCGGTCGTCCTCTCGATCTTCCTCGTCTACGGATGGACCGCGTTTCTCATCGCAGACGGCCGCCGCCGTGCCCTCGTGCAGTCCATGCTCGTGGGCACGTCGACCCTGTTCGTGACGGGCGTCGTGCTGCTCGCGCAGCTCGACGCCGAGGGCGCGGCGCTGGCGGCGGTCGCCGCGGACGTGGTGCTGGCCGCGCTGTTCCTTCGCGCCGTGCGGCAC
>JBOGYU010000184.1:0-8515 GCA_050696935.1 Solirubrobacteraceae bacterium
GGTCGGGCTCCGGCCGGCTCGCCGCCAGCGCCCGGCAGGCGAGCCGGGACCGGCTCGCCAGCTCCCCCGCCCGGATGGCGGCGTCGTGCGCGCGCTCAGGGTCCGCCCGGAACAGCAGGGGGCGCACGAGCCGGCGATAGGCGCCCACGCTAGCCGCCGTCGTCGGCGCTCACCAAGCCGCTGCGCATCGCCAGCAGCGCGATCTCGGCGCGCTGGTCGTCGTGCGGCATCTCGTCCAGGCCGAGCGCGCGGGCGAGATGGTCCAGCTCGAGCCCGACCGCCTCGACAGGGATCGCGGTCGCCGCCGCGATCTCCTCGTCGGTCGCCGGGTTGATGCCCTCGCCGTCGGCGAACAGCGGCCGGCAGAGGGCGCGCAGGATGCGCTGCTGCTGCTCGGAGAAGCGCGGCGTGGCGCTCAGCTCGCCCGGCACCATCGTGGGGCCGTAGCCGAGCGGGCCGGGGTCGCAGAAGGCGACCAGCGTGCGCCCGAGGCGCAGCAGGTCGCCGTTGGCCAGCCGCCGCCGGCCGGCGAGGCGCAGCCCGTTGACCCAGGTGCCGTTCTGGGAGAACCCGTCGTCGCAGATCGTCCACTCGCCCGCGCGCAGCTCGAGCTCGGCGTGCAGGCGCGACATCTCGGGGTCCCACGGGATCGAGATGTCCGCCTCGTGCCGGCGCCCGACCGTCACGCTGCGCACGCCGTCCCCGAGCGTGAAGATGCGCTGCGCGCCGTCCTCGTCGCGGTAGACAAGGAAGGGATCGCCGAGGCGCTCGGCGGCCCGGCGGGCCTCGAGCTCCTCGTCCGTGGGGTTGCCGAGCGCGAGCGGAAGCGGAGACTCCATGGGGTCCCCGGCACCCTATCTCGCCTGCCCCGGGCCCCGCAAGCGTATGGCCGGCCCCCGCGGGGAAGCACACCCGACATGCCGATCGCGGTGGTCACCGGCGGCATCGGCCGGGCGACGGCCGTCGCCCTCGCCGAGCGGGGCTTCGACGTCGGGATCGTCTGGCATTCGGAGGAGCGGCGCGCGCGGGAGGCGGTCGCCGAGATCGAGTCCCACGGCGTGCGCGCGGAGGCACGCCACGCCGACCTCGAGCGGGTGCCCGGCGCCGACGCGGTGGTCGACGAGCTCGCGGACGCGCTCGGCGGCCTCGACGCGCTCGTCAACAACGCCGGCGCGGCCACAGCACGCCGTTCCTGGAGCTCGGCCTCGACACCTTCCGCCGGACGCTGGAGCTCGACCTCGTCGCGCCGTTCCTGTGCGCACAGCGTGCCGCCCGCCGGATGGTCGAGCAAGGCCGCGGCGGACGGATCGTCAATGTCACCTCCGTCCACGAGCACGTCCCGCTGCGCGGCTCCACCGCCTACGTGGCCGCGAAGCACGGCCTCGGCGGCCTCACCAGCTCGATGGCGCTCGAGCTCGGCGAGCACGGGATCGCCGTCAACTCGGTCGCCCCGGGCGAGATCGCCACGCGGATGACCGGCCAGGAGGACCAGGACCCGCGCGGCGAGGAGCGGCCGATCCCGGCCGGCCGGCCCGGCGACGCACGCGAGGTCGGCGCGCTGATCGCGTTCCTCGCGTCGCCGGAGGCCGGCTACGTCACCGGCCAGTCGTACGTGATCGACGGCGGCCTGCTGCTGATGGCCGCGCAAAGGTGATCCTCCGCGGGGTCCTGTCTCGCGCTGCGCGCTCGCCACCGCTTCGCTCGAGCCCCGCGTTCTGACCCGGACGCCCGGTCCTGCCTCGCTTCGCTCGTCACCGGCTTCGCCTCGGGCCGGTCGATGCTAGACCCGCTGAACGAGCGTCCCCGTCCCGAGGCCGCCGCCGCAGCACATCGTGACCAGCCCGACCTCCTTGTCGGCGCGCTCGAGCTCGTGCAGGAGCGTGGTCAGCAGCCGCGCGCCGGTGGAGCCGAGCGGGTGCCCGAGCGCCATCGCGCCGCCGTTGACGTTCACGCGGTCCATGTCCGGCTCCAGCTCGCGCTTCCAGGCGAGCACGACGGGGGCGAACGCCTCGTTGACCTCCACGAGGTCGATGTCGTCCATCGCCATCCCGTTGCGCTCGAGGAGCTTGCGCGTGGCCGGGATCGGCCCGGTGAGCATCATCACGGGGTCCACGCCGACCGTGGTCTGGTCCACGATCCGCGCGCGCGGCGTGACCCCAAGCTCGGCGGCCTTCTCCGCGCTCATCAGCAGGACGGAGGCGGCGCCGTCGGAGATCTGCGAGGAGTTGCCGGCCGTGATCTTGCCGTCCTCCTTGAAGGCCGGCTTGAGCCCCGCCAGGGCCTCCAGGTTGGTGTCCGGCCGGATGCCCTGGTCGGAGACGTAGGTGGAGCCGTTGACCTGGAACGGGATGGTCTCGCGCTCGAAGCGGCCCTCCTCGGTGGCGCGGGCCGCGAGCTGGTGCGAGCGCATCGCGAGCTCGTCCATCTCCGAGCGCGGGATCTCCCACTTGTCGGCGATCATCTCGGCCGAGAGGCCCTGCGGCACGAGGTTGTAGCGCTCGAGCAGCTCCGGCGGCCACGGCGAGCCGACGTCGTCGACCCACTTGAAGCCCACGCCCATAGGGACGTGGCCCATGTGCTCGACGCCGCCGCCGATGACGACGTCGTGCACGCCGGCGGCGATCAGGGCGGCGCCGAAGTTGACGGCCTGCTGCGCGGAGCCGCACTGGCGGTCGACCGTGGTGGCGGGCGTCTCGATCGGCAGCCCGGCCTGGAGCCAGGCGTTGCGGCCGACGTTGAACATCTGCTCGCCGTACTGCTGCACGCAGCCGCAGACCACGTCCTCGACGGCCTCCGCCGGGATCCCGGCCCGCTCGATCGCCTCGGTGAAGGTCCTCCCGAGCAGCTCGTTCGGATGGGTGTCCTTGTAGTAGCCCTTCTCCGGGTGCCCGCGCCCGATGGGCGTGCGGACCGCCTCGACGATGACGACTTCACGGCCGTTGGCGTTCATGTGTGGGAGCCTCCGTGGGTATCGGCGCGAGCAGTCGCGCCCAGGGCCTAGTCTACGGAGTTGACTGACGAGTCAACCCATGCGGAGAACGCCTTGAACGAACGAGTCGGGATCGCCGGAAGCGGAGCCATCGCGTGCGGCCTGGCGGCCGTCGCCGCCCAGCGCGGGCCGGTGGTCGTATGGGCGCGCTCCGGCGGCTCGGCGTCGAAGGCGAGCGCGACGGTGCGCAAGCTGTGCGAGAAGGCCGGCGCGAACGTCAACGGCAACGTGCGCGTGACCTGCGACGCGGCCGCGCTGGCGGAGGCGAGCTTCGTGGTGGAGGCGATCGTCGAGGATCCGGAGGCCAAGGCCGCGCTGATGGGCCGGCTCGGGCCGCGGCTCGCCGGCCACGCGATCCTGGCGACGACCACGTCCTCGCTGTCGATCGGCGAGCTGGCGGAGGCCTCGGGGCGCCCCGACCGCTTCGTCGGCCTGCACGTGTTCAACCCGGTCCCGAAGATGGAGCTGGTCGAGCTCGCGTTCCCGGACGCCGCGTCCCCGGACACCCGCGCGCGGGCCCGCGCCCTGTGCGAGGCACTCGGCAAGACGCCCGTGGAGGTGCCGGACACCGCCGGCTTCGTCGTCAACCGGCTGCTGTTCCCCTTCCTGTTCGAGGCGGTGCGGTTGATGGACCGGACGGGGCTGGAGGCCGAGGCGATCGACACCTGCATGCGCCTGGGCGCCGGCCACCCCCTGGGCCCGCTCGCGCTGCTCGACCTCGTGGGGCTCGACGTGTCGGCCGCGATCGGCCGCGCGATCGGCGCCGAGGTGCCCGATCGGGTGGACCGGATGATCGCCGACGGCGCGCTCGGCCGGAAGGCCGGCCGCGGCTTCTACCAATACGGCGACTGACGCGCGCGACGACGTCGTCGCCCAATGTTTAGTTCAGATTGAGATTGGGTTGGGATCATCCTCAGCGCGACGAACGTACCCTCATCGCACCCCTCCTCCAGAAACACTTGAGCCCGGCTCGCTCCCCTGAGCCGGGCTCTTGTGTTCTCTCGGTCGATCCTCCCCAGGATCTCCCTCTCTCCTCCTCAACCGCCGTAGCGGCCAGTCGGTTGCCGGGCAAGGTAGCGCGTCGGGCCGGTTTGTGCAATTCGGCTCTAAGTTTCGATTCGCAACCTATTCGAGGGGGTAGGCTGCGCCCGGCTTGCGCGCGTCCCACGACACTCGCGAGGAGACCGTTGCCCGGCTGCGCCGGGGCTACCTCTCGGGGCGGCTGCGGACGGACACCTTCGCCCGCCGCGTCGACCGCGCGCTGCACGCCTCCGAGCACGAGGAGCTGCGCGGGCTCACCGCCGACATCTCCGCCCCGCCGCCCACCCGCCTCGCGCGGCTGCGCGGCCGGCTGGGCGCGCGGACCCTCGGGCTGCCGCCGGCCGCAGAGCTGGCCGGGGCGCGCGTCCTGATCGGCCGCTCGAGCGCCTGCCAGCTCGTGCTCGCCGACGACACCGTCTCCCGCCGCCACGCCGAGCTGCGGCTCGACGACGGCCGCTGGCTGCTGCGCGACCTCGGCTCGGCCAACGGCACCTACGTCAACGGCCGCCGCGTGATGGAGGCCGAGGTCCGCCCCGGCGACCTCGTGCACCTCGGCGGCCACCGCCTGAAGCTGTAGCCGGGGACG
Source organism: Solirubrobacteraceae bacterium (assembly GCA_050696935.1). Classification (GTDB taxonomy): domain Bacteria; phylum Actinomycetota; class Thermoleophilia; order Solirubrobacterales; family Solirubrobacteraceae; genus DASSUW01. The sequence continues at coordinate 4,617 of JBOGYU010000184.1, forward strand.
ACGGTCGCCCGATCAGGCGACGGCGCGGCGCTCGCGGATCCGGACGGCCTCGATGCGGTTCTCGCGCACGGACTCCACGCGGATCGAGTAGCCGTTGTGCGTGATCGTGTCGCCGCGCTTGGGCAGCCGGCCCAGCTCGCCGAACACGAATCCGCCGACGGAGTTGTAGGCGTCGGTGTCCACCGGCAGCTCGAGTCCGTAGTCGACGAGGTCCGTGATGGCGACGTGCCCGCGGACGAACCAGTCGCCGTTGGCCAGCCGCCGCACGGCGCCGCCCATCGGGTCGGTCTCGTCGTCGATCTCGCCGACGACCTCCTCGATGATGTCCTCCACCGTCACGATCCCGGCGGTGCGGCCGTACTCGTCGATCACCACCGCCAGCGAGGAGCGCTGGCGCTGGAGGTCGGCCAGCAGGTCGTCGAGCGGCTTGGTCTCGGGCACGATCGGCGCCTCGCGCACGAGGTCGTCGATCCGCGCCTCCGGCCCCTCGGTCAGCAGCAGCTGGGCGAGCTGGTTGGCGTGGACGATGCCCCGCACGCGATCGTGGTTCTCGTCCTCGGTCACCACCAGCCGGGTGTGTCCGGAGGACACGCAGCGGCGCAGCGCCGTCTCCACGTTCTCGGACACGTCGACGGTGATGATCGCCGGCGCCGGGGTCATCACCTGGCGCGCCTGCTGCTCGTGCAGGTGGAAGACGCCCGTGAGCATGCTCGCCTCGTTGGGGTCGAGGTGCCCGCCGGTCAGCGACTGGGCGATCAGCACCTTCAGCTCCTCCGGCGAGCCGCCCTCCTCGAACTCGTTCGTGGCGCGGATGCCGATCAGCCGGAGCATCCCGTTCGATGCCGCGTTCAGCACGTGGATGAACGGGTTGAAGCTCTGGGTGAACAGGTGCAGTGGCCGCGCGATCCAGCGCGCGACCCGCTCGGCGCGGTTGATCGCGAAGATCTTCGGCACCTGCTCGCCGATCGTGATGTGCAGCGACGTCGTGATCAGGTACGCGAGCGCGATCGAGATCGCCAGCGAGACGCCGTGCGGCACGCTCTCGCCGAGCGCCTCCTCGATGAGCGAGGCGACCGCGGGCTCGCCGAGGAAGCCGATGCCCAGCGAGGTGAAGGTGATGCCGAGCTGGCACGCCGCCAGGTACTTCGAGAGCTCGTCGAGCTGTCGCAGCACCACCAGCGCGCCTCGCTTGCCTGCCTCGGCGTCCTCCTCAATCCGCGACCGGCGCACGCGCACGAGCGCGAACTCCGCCGCGACGAAGAACCCGTTGAGGAGCACCAGCACGAAGACGGCCAGCAGGAGCAGGACGGTCATCGGCGGTCCGCCGGACGCGCTCGGGGCGCGCCGCTACTTCGGGAGCTGTCGTCGTCGTTCATCAGGCGACGGCGCAATGGTAGCCGGTGCCGCCGCCCTCAATCTCGCGGCCGAGTCTGCCTGGTGGCTGGCAGCTGGTCGATCCTGCCCGCCATCTGGAAGTCGTTGTCGGTCAGCCGGCCGGCGGAGTGCGTCGTCAGCGTCAGGCGCACCCGGTTCCAGCCGTGGACCAGGATGTCCGGGTGGTGGTTGACCTCCTCGGCGAGGTCGGCCACCCGGTTCACGTAGGCCATGGCCTGCGCGAAGTCGTCGAACTTCAGGTCGCGCACGAGTGTCTCGCCCTCGCGGCGCCACTGGTCCATATCCTGTCTTCCCGATGCGGATCGTCTCGCTCGTGCCCTCGGCCACCGAGATGCTGTTCGCCCTCGGCGTGGGCGACGAGGTCACCGCCGTCACCCACGAGTGCGATCACCCGGCGGAAGTGCTCGAGCTGCCCAAGGTCACGCGCGACGTGATCGGCCCCGGGCTGGGCCCCGCGGAGATCGACCGCGCGGTGCGCGAGCTGACCGAGCAGGGCCGGCCGATCTACGAGCTCGACGAGGCCGCCCTGCGCCGCCTGCAGCCCGACCTGATCGTCACGCAGGAGCTGTGCGCGGTGTGCGCGGTCTCCTACGACGACGTGCGCGCGGTCGCCGAGCGCCTGGACTCGCAGCCGGCGGTGCTGGCGCTCGACCCGCACACGCTGGGCGAGGTGCTCGGGGACGTGCGCACGCTCGCGCAGGCGATCGAGGCCAAGGACGCCGGCGTGGCGCTCGTGCAGGACGCGGCCACGCGGATCGACCGCGTGCGCCTGGCGGTCCGCGCCGCGGAGCCGGTGCGCGTGGCGGCGCTGGAGTGGCTCGACCCGGTGTTCGTGGCCGGCCACTGGACTCCGCAGCTGATCGAGTACGCAGGCGGGATCGACGTGCTGGGCATGCCGGGCGAGCACTCCGAGCGGCGCTCGTGGGACGAGGTGCGCGCCGCCGAGCCGGAGGTCGTCGTCGTGATGCCGTGCGGCTACGACGCCGACCGCGCGCTCGAGGAGGCCGAGGCGTACGCCGACGAGCTCGCCTCGCTCGGCGCCCGCAAGGTCGTCGCGGTCGACGCGGCGGCCCACTTCTCCCGCCCCGGCCCGCGGCTGGTCGAGGGCCTCGAGGTCCTCGGCCACATCCTGCACCCGGACCGCCTGCCGGAGCCGCCCGCGAACACAAGGGCTCTGACCCTTTAGATAAAGGGGTCTGACCCCTTTAGGTTCCGAGGACGGCGAACGAGCCCGCCACGGCGAGCGCTCCCACCGCCACGCACGCCGCCACCGGCAGCGCCACCCCGCGCCGTCGCCGGGCGAGCTGGTCCATCAGGTACGCCGTCGCCACGCCTCCCGCCAGGCCGCCGAGGTGGCCGCCGATCGAGATGCCGGGGATGACGAAGGTGATCGCGAGGTTGAGCAGGATGATCGGGCCGACCCCGGAGGCCATCGGGTCCACGCCGCGCAGCCGCTGCAGCACGAACGCGGCGCCCATCAGGCCGAACACCGCCCCGGAGGCGCCGACCGTCACCGAGTTCGGGCTCAGCAGCAGGACGCCGAACGACCCGCACAGCAGCGACGCGGAGTACAGCGCGACGAAGCGCACGTGCCCGAGCGCGGGCTCGAGCATCGTGCCCAGCCAGTACAGGATGTACATGTTGAAGAGGATGTGGATCACGCCGGCGTGCATGAAGCCGGAGGTGACCAGCCGCCACCAGTCCCCCGCCTCCACGGCCGGCCCGAACAGCGCCAGGTCCGCGGCCACCGAGCCGCCCGGGCCGCCCGCGAACGAGCTCCCGCCGGCGGTCGCCCCGATGAACAGCAGCACGTTGACCGCGATCAGCACGTAGGTCACCGTCGGGTCGGCGTAGACGTTGCGCAGCGTCCGGACCTGCGTCTTCTGGCGCGCGCATTCCGGGCAGCGCATGCCGACGGGCGTCGCGGTCATGCAGTCCGGGCAGATCGGGTTGCCGCAGTTCGAGCAGGAGACGCCGGTCTCGCGGTCGGGGTGGCGGTAGCAGACGGCCATGGCGCGGCGGGAAGCTAGCAGGGCTTCCTATGCGGCCTCTCAGGACATGGGGGCGGACAGCAGCGGCGCGCGCGTCGGGGCGCGCGAGCCGCCGCGCGGCTCGTGCGTGACCAGCACGGCCTCCATCTCCGCCAGGTCGCCCGGCACGGCGGCCGCCGCCGAGCCGTCGCTGCGCGGCAGGAACAGCGCGGACGTCGGCTCCGGCGCCTCGATCCCCGGCCGCTTGATCCACACCTGGTAGACGCGGCCCTCGGGCGGCGCCGGCAGCCCCTCCGCGACGAGCATCGCCTCGCCGTCCAGGACGTGCAGCTCCGCGCTCGCCGCGGGCGCCTGCTCGCGGTCGACGGTCACCGCGTACGTGCGGCCGCCGTCGCCGTCGAGCGCGACGCCGGCCTGCCCGAAGCGGAACTCGGCGCCGTGATGTCTTGCGGCGTACGCCAGGTTGCGTGCGGCGAGCATCGGGTCGTCGATGAACCCGCCGTCGCCTTGGTA
>JBOGYU010000185.1:0-8511 GCA_050696935.1 Solirubrobacteraceae bacterium
GTCGGGAGCCGAGCCCGAGTGCGCGGCGCGGCCGTGCGCGGTGGCGTGGATGGTCCCGGCGGCCTTGCGGCGCACGACCACGCCCTCGTCGCCGGCCGCCGTCAGCTCGCCGGCCTCGAAGCACAGGCAGGCGTCCCAGCCCTCGAAGCGGTCCACGTGGGCCAGGTCGCCGGTGCGCCACTCCTCGTCGCACGCGAGCAGCAGCGCCGCCTCGGCGTAGGCCTCCGGGCGGCGGGCCAGCGCGCGCATGGTGCCGAGCGCGAGCACGACGCCGCCCTTCATGTCCACCGTGCCGGAGCCGACGAGCTTGTCGCCGGCGACGACCAGCGGCCGGTGGTCGGCGTGCGCGACGACGGTGTCGACGTGGCCGAGCAGCAGGACGCGGGTGGTGCCGGTCCCGCGCAGGCGGGCGAGCAGGTCGGGCGCGTGGCCGGGGGAGGAGCACGGGATCCGCTCGATCTCGGCCTCGTCCGGGAGCAGCACGGCGCACACCGACGCGCATTCCTCGGCGCCGTGGACGTCGCCGGAGGGCGAGGAGACGGCGACGAGCGCCTCCAGCTCGCGCGTCGCCCGGCGGGCGATCTCTGCCGCGGCCTCCTGCACCCAGGCGTCCATGCGGGCATGCTAAGGCGCTCGCCCGAGCTTGCGAGGGCGAGTAAGCCGCATTCGACTACTGTCTTCGGTGATGCCAGAGCTGCCGGAGATGGAGATCGTCGCGCGGCGGCTCGATGAGGCGCTGCCGGGAGAGCGGATCGAGTCCGCCATGACCCCGGGCATCAACGTGCTCAAGACCTTCGACCCGCCGCTGTCCGCGCTCGCCGGGGCGGAGCTGCGCGGCGCGCGGCGGCGGGGCAAGCTGCTGCTGCTGGACGGGGAGACGGCGTCGCACGGGCCGCTGGTCGTGCTCCTGCACCTGATGAGCGCCGGGCGGATCCAGGTGCTCGACAAGCGCGCGTCGATGCGCGACCGGACCGCGCGGGTGCTGCTGCGCCTGCCCGGCGGGCGCGAGCTGCGGGTGCGCGAGTTCGGCACCCGCCAGGCGGCGTGGATGAAGCTGCTGACGCCCGAGGGGCTCGAGGCCGAGGAGTCGCTGAGCACGCTCGGCCCGGAGGCGTGGCCGGAGCCGCCCGCGGACCTGCGCGAGCTGCTCGCCGAGCCGCGCCCCCTGCACTCGATGCTGCGCGACCAGCGGGTGATCGCGGGGATCGGGCGCACGTGGGTCGACGAGATCCTGCACACCGCCCGGCTGTCGCCCTTCAAGCGCGGGGACGACCTCTCGGAGGAGGAGGCGGACGCGCTGCGCTCGGCGATGGTGGACGAGCTGGGGCGGGTGCTCGCCGTCTACGAGGAGTCGGTCGCGCTCCCGCTCCCGGAGAAGTTCCCGAAGCCGACGCGCGTGCACGCGCACCAGGGCCAGCCGTGCCCGCGCTGCGAGACGGTGCTCGAGGCGGTCTTCTACGAGGACTACGTGATGACGTACTGCCCGGCCTGCCAGACCGAGGGCCGCGTCCTGAAGGACCGCAGGCTCTCGCGCCTGCTGAAATGACGGCCATGGTCCAGGCAGGCGAGAAGGCTCCCCAGTTCACGCTTCCCGACCAGGACGGCAACGAGGTCTCCCTCGGCGACCTCGCGGGCCGCACGGTCGTCCTCTACTTCTATCCGAAGGCCAACACGCCGGGCTGCACCACCCAGGCCTGCGGCATCCGCGACCGCGCGGCGGACTACGACGCCGCCGGCGCGACGGTGATCGGCGTGTCGCCGGACCCAGTGAAGGCGGTCAAGAAGTTCCACGCCCGCCAGTCGCTGAACTTCACGCTGCTCGCCGACGCCGACCACGCGGTCTGCGACGCATACGGCGTGTGGGCGGAGAAGTCGATGTACGGCAAGACTTACTGGGGAGCGCTGCGTTCGACGTTCATCATCGACGGCGAGGGGACCGTGGTCCACGTGATCCCGAAGGCGTCGCCGAAGACGCACGACGACGAGGTGCTGAGCGCGCTCTCGCAGCTCGCGCCGGCGTCCTGAGCGGCGTGCTCACCTTCATCGGCCTCTCCGTCCTGCTCATCCTCACGCCCGGCCCGAACCAGGCGCTGCTCACCAGCCGGGTGCTGAGCGGCGGGCGGCGCGCCGGCCTGGCGACCGTTCGCGGCCTGGCCTCGGGGATGGCGGTCCACATCGCCGCCGCCGTGGTCGGGCTGTCGGCGCTGCTCGCGTCCTCGGCGCAGGTCTTCGGCTGGGTGAAGCTGCTCGGCGGCGCGTACCTCGTGTACCTGGGCGCGTCGGCGTTGCTGCGCGCCCGCCGCCCCGCCGACCGCCCCCGCTCCGGCGGCTCGCCGTACCGCGACGGCCTGCTGAGCATGACCCTGAACCCGAAGGCGGCGGTCTTCTTCGTCGCGGTCGTGCCGCAGTTCGTGGCGCCGGGGCCGGGCGCGTCCGCCCGCGTGGCGCTGCTGCTGGTGATCTACGGCGCGCTCACGCTCGTCTTCTGGCTCGGCTTCGTGCTGCTCCTGCACCGCGCCCGCGACCTCGTCCGCCGCCCGGCGGTGCGCCGCTGGATGGAGCGCACGACGGGCTGCGCGCTGGTCGGGCTCGGCGTGCGGCTGGCCGTGCCGCGTTAGCGCGGCTCGCGGTGCAGGGCGACGCCCGCGACGACGAGGGCGACGCCGGCGACCTCCACCCAGGCCGGCACCTGGCCGAGGATCGCGATCCCGATCACCGTCGCGGTGGCCGGGAGCAGCGCGACCATCAGCGCGTACGCGGCGCGGGTCAGCTTGGCCATCGCGAGCTGGTCGCAGACATAGGGGATCACCGAGGAGGAGATGCCCACGCCGGCGCCCGCCAGCAGCGCCACGGGGTCGAGCAGGGCGGGCGCGGCGGCCCAGCCGGCCATCGGCGTGACGGCGATCGCGGCGATCAGCATGGACGCGGCCAGGCCGTCGATGCCCACGGCGGCGCCCTGCTGCGCCACGCGGTGGCCGAGCACGATGTAGAGCGCGAACAGGCCAGCGTTGGCGAACGCGAGCGCGACGCCGAGCGGCTCGCCCTCGAGCCGGACGTCGGTCAGCAGGTACACGCCGGGCACCGCGAGCAGGAGCGCCGCCGCGTTGCGCGGGGTGCGCGCGCCGAGCGCGGCGAGCGCGATCACCGGCAGGAACTCGATCGCCGCCACGGTGCCGAGCGGGAGGCGGTCGATCGCCACGTAGAAGCAGCAGTTCATCAGTGCCAGCACGGCGCCCCAGGCGACCAGCGTCCGCCGGCCGGCGGCGTCCAGCCGGGCGAACGCCCGCCAGGGGCGGCGCCACAGCGCGAACAGCAGGGCGGCGGTGGCGATCCGGAGCCACGCGACCCCGAGCACGTCCACGCGCGCGAACAGCAGCACCGCGAACGCGGGGCCGAGGTAGTGGAAGACGGCGCTGCCGACGAAGTAGACCTGCGGCGGCGCGGCGGCGACGGCGCCGCGTACGGCGATCGAGCTGGCCACGCCGCACAGCATCGAATACTCGAAGCCCGTGCAGAAGGCCCGATCGAAGGTATGATCGTCCGCATGGCTATGGATCAGAGGCAAAACGGCCGTACCGCCGACGGTTCGCCGCGAGCGGCCACGAGGCTCGCCGAAGGATCGTGGCTCGACGCCACGAACCGGCTCATCCTCAAGGAGCTGCAGGCCGACGCGCGGCTGAGCCTCGCCGAGCTCGGCCGGCGCGTCGGCCTCTCCTCACCCGCCGTGGCCGACCGCGTCCAGCGGCTCGAGCGCGACGGCGTGATCACCGGCTACGGCGCCGTCGTCGACCCCCGCGCCGTCGGCTACGCGCTCGCCGTCGTCATCCGCATCCGCCCCGCGCCGCGCCAGATCCACAAGGTGGCGGAGCTGGCGCGCGCCACCCCCGAGGTCGTCGAGTGCCACCGGATCACCGGCGAGGACTGCTTCTTCATGAAGGCGCACGTCCACTCGGTCGAGCACCTCGAGGAGATCATCGACCGCTTCGTCGTCTTCGGCCAGACGACGACCTCGATCGTCCAGTCCTCGCCCGTGCCCGGGCGCGGCGTGAACCTCGACTAGGCCGGCGGCGCCTCCGGCCCGGTCGCCGGCGGCGGCGGCGAGGGAGGCGGCGTCGCGACCGCGGTCCCGCCCGGTGCGGCCGGCGTGGACGCCCGCAGCAGCCGGACCTGCTCCGCGCTGTGCTCCATGATCCGGAAGATCGCGATCACGAGCTCGAGGAGCATCCGCGCGTAGATCGTGTACAGCAGCGCCCCCAGCGGCGCGATGACCAGCAGCGCCAGGATGCCGAACCCGACGCTGTCCGCGAATGCGCCGATCACCAGCCCGATCGCGAACAGCCCGATCAGCACCAGCGTGATCACGTAGATCACCTTGATGATCTTCGTCGTCACGAACGACGTGAACGAGATGTCGAACAGCGACGCGAAGAAGCCCTTCTCCTCCACCGGAACCTCCCCGTCGGGCCACCCGCCGGCCGGATGGCATCGCCCGCGAAGCTACTGCCCGCCCCGGACCGATCGGCCGCGCATGCCAGGCTGTACCGGGTGTCCCTCGGCTCGCTCGGCGACTCGTTCTCCTCGTTCTTCGACGCCGTCGGGGAGTTCTTCGGCAGCCTCGCGGCCATCCACTGGGGCGCGCTGCTGCTCGCGCTGCTGCTCTTCGGGACCTACCTGAGCCTGCGGGCCCGCGCGTCCTTCCACATCCTCCGCGCCGCGTATCCCGAGGAGCGCTTCCAGTTCCGCTACATCTGGGGCGCCTACATCGCCGCCTACGGCTTCAACAGCGTGATCCCGGCCCGCGGCGGCGACGTCGTCCGCCTGTTCCTGACCAAGACCTCGGTGCCGGGCTCGAGCTACCCGGCGGTGGCGTCGAGCTTCGCCGTGGAGCTCGTGTTCGACCTCTGCATCGCCGTCCCCGTCCTGGCCTTCGCCTTCTCACAGGGCGTCTTCCCCAAGCCGCCCGACTTCAGCGAGCTGCCGGCCTTCGACCTCGCGTTCTTCGCCTCCCACCCGCGCTTCACGCTGTTCGTGCTGACGGTCCTGGCGATCGCCACGCTCGCCGGCTTCGCGCTGCTCTCGGCCCGGGTGCGGGCGTTCTGGGAGCGCGTCCGCCAGGGGCTGACGATCCTCTTCGACCGCCGCCGCTACCTGCGCGAGGTGTTCGCCGTCCAGCTCGCCGGCTGGGTGTTCCGCTTCTCCGCCTTCTGGTTCCTGCTGGAGGCGTTCAACGTCGGCGGGTCGGTGCGCAACGTGCTGCTCGTGCTCGGCGTGAACGCCGTCGCCGCGCTCGTCCCGTTCACGCCCGGCGGCGCCGGGGTGCAGCAGGCGCTGCTGGTGAAGGTGTTCGCCGGCACGACCGCCGGCGCCACCGTGGCCGCCTACTCCGTCGGCCAGCAGATCGCGATCGCCGCGTTCACGTTCGCCGCCGGCTTCGCCGCGCTCGTGTTCGTGTTCCGGATCCGGTCCTTCAAGGAGGTGGTCGCGCAGGGCCGCGCGGCGACTAGCTCAGGCCCTGGCGCGCCTCGCGCACCAGCGTGACGGCCTCCGGGAAGACCGTCGCCATCACCGAGCGGATCTGCTTCGCCTGCTCCTCGGCATTGCCCTGCAGGTTCACGCGCTCGATCGCCGCGACGGTCATGTCGACGGCGAGCTTGATCGCGTTGTCGGCCCATGCGAGGTTCTGGGTCGACTGCATCTGCTCGGCCATGTCCTGCAGCCGCTTCTGAAAGTCGGGGTCGTTGAAGAACCCTCCGAAGCCTTCCATGACGTGGATCCTAACGGTCGCCGCGCTCGTGGAAGAAGAAGTCCGGCATCACGGCGCGCGTGACGCGGCTGGAGAGCTGGCTCGCGAGCTCGGCGTCGCCCGTGCGGGACGCCAGGTCGTCGAGCGTGACGATCCCGGTCAGCCGCCCGCCGTCGACCACCACGAGCCGGCGGATCGCGTGGCGGACCATCAGCTCGCCCGCCTCCTCCACCTCCATCGCGGCCTCGGCGGTGATCACCGGGGAGGAGGCGTGGTCCTCGACGTGGTCGCCGAAGTCGCGCCCGTCGGCGATCACCGAGAGGGCGAGGTCGCGATCCGTGACGAAGCCGACCGGCGTCTCCCCGGCGACGAGCACCACCGATCCGACATTGCGCTCGCGCATCAGCTCGGCGATCTCGCGCACCGTCCGCTCGGGGGCGGCGGTGACGACCGACTCAGTCATCACGTCGCGGATCAGCACGCGGGCGAGTCTACAATCGCGCGCGGTGGCGCACCGCACACCTGAGCAGCTCGCAATGCAGCGGCGGATCGAGGCGCTGATCGGCCTCGCCGCGCCCGTGCTGGACCTGATCCTGTTCGCTGGCGAGCGGGTCTCGCGCGTCGCCGGCCGCAACCAGATCGAGCCCGATCCACCCCGCCGGCTCGGGGACCGCGAGGCCCGCACCTCGCTCGGCGGCCCGCCCGAGGGCGCCGTCTAGGATTCTCGGCTCCGTGGCCGCCGTCGCCGACCCCGAACAGCAGCTCGCCTGGGAGGACCGCCAGCGCAAGGCCGCGGGCGCGGCCGGGGTGCTCGCGGGCCTCGCGTCGCTCGGCGCCGACCTGTGGAGCCAGGCGACCTTCCGCGACGTCCCGCGGCCGGGCTTCCTGGAGTCGCTCGGCCAGGCGGCGGCCGAGGGGCCGATCGGGCGCGTCGAGAGCGTCCGCACCGCCTTCTTCGAGTTCTACGACGACAAGGCCGTCGGCATCCTCGGCTCCGCCGTCGTGCGCGGGATCGGCCTGATCGCGCTTGCCTGGGCGGTGACCTTCGTGGCCGTCGCCGTGCGCGCGCGCCGGCCCGAGTTCCCGCGCCCGGTCGTGTTCGCGACGCTGATCGGCGCCGCGCTGTCGGCGATCTCGACCGTCCTCGGCGCGGGGGCGAGCGCGATGGCCGTCGGGGAGTTCCTGGACGGCCCGCGCACGGTGGACGCGGCGGCGGACGTCGCCGGCGGCTCGCTGCTGCTGACCGCGCAGATCATCGGGCCCGTCGGCCAGCTCGCGCTCGCGGCCGGCATGTTCCTGGTCTCGCTGAACGCCCAGCGGGTCGGCCTGCTCACCCGCTTCCTGGGCATCCTGGGCATGATCACCGCGTTCCTGATGGTCTTCCCGCTCGGGCCGCTGCCGGTGGTGCAGGCGTTCTGGCTCGTGGCCCTCGGCCTGATCATCCTGGGCGTCGCGCCCGGCGGGGTGCCCCCCGCGTGGAAGACCGGCAAGGCCGAGCCGTGGCCGAGCCAGCGGGAGATGGCCGACGCGCGGCGCCGGCAGGCGGAGGCCCGCCGCGGAGGGCGGCCGGCCGAGGAGGCGGAGCCCGAGCCCGAGCGGGTCGCCGCCGGGCGCCAGCACCCCTCCTCCAAGAAGCGCAAGCGCAAGCGGCGCGACTGACCTACTGCTGGAGCACGGCCAGGACGTTGCCGGCCGGGTCCTTGAACCAGGCGATCGGCGGCCCCTCCGTGCGGAAGATGCCGCGGTCGTCCTGGTCGAAGCCCTCGTAGCGCTCGAAGCGCACGCCGCGGGCGGCCAGCGCGTCCACGGCCTCGTCGATGTCGTCGACCGGGAAGTTCAGGATCGTGTAGTCGGCCGGCGTGTGGTCGGGCTTGGGGTAGACCAGCGTGGGCCGGTCACCGGCGATGTGGAGCGTCAGCAGGCCGTACTCCTCGGACGTCTTCAGCCCAAGGGTGTCGCCGTAGAACTCGCGGGCCTTCTGCACGTCGTCGACGGCGAAGCCGCTGAATGCCTTCGTGTTCGCGAACATGCACTAGAGACTCGCAGGCGGCGGGAAACTCATCGCACGGCGTCGTCGGCCGCGGCGTCAAGCAGCGCGTCGATGGCGACGATCAGCCCGAGCCAGCCGGAGAACGTCCGCTCCGGCCCGCTGCCGTCGCTCGCCCGCCCGGCGAGCTCCTCGCCGGCCTGGCGGAGCTCGAGCGTGATGGTCACCGACCGCGAGGTCATGCCGCCAGCATGAACGCGGCCCGGCCGGCTTCCATCGGGGGGACCCCAGACGGCGCCCCCAGTGTTTAAAGGGGTCAGACCCCTTGAGTCGCCGCCACTCAAGGGGTCTGACCCCTTTAGGTTGCGCCGAGCGCTCCCGCCAGCTCTCGGCGCGAGCGGATGCCGAGCTTGCGGTAGGCGTTGCTGAGGTGCACCTCGACGGTCTTGGGCGTGACGAACAGCGCCTGCGCGATGTCGCGGTTGCTCTGGCCCTCGGCGGCGAAGGCGGCGACGCGCCGCTCGCTCGCCGTCAGCGCGTCCACGCCGCCCAGCGCCGTCGTGCGCGGCCGCGCGCCGGTCGCACCAGTGCAGGTCGTCCACCGCCAGCACCAGCGGCCGCTCGGCCGCCAGGTTGAGCGCCACCCAGAACAGGCCGTGCAGGGCGGCGAAGGAGACGTCGCCGCCCTCGCCGTGCGGCGTGTCGAACACCGCCGCTGCCGCCGCCGCCGCGCCCGCCAGCGCCCGCTCGCGGTCCGCGGCGACGGTCCCCTCGAAGAGCT
>JBOGYU010000186.1:0-8498 GCA_050696935.1 Solirubrobacteraceae bacterium
CCGCCTGCACAGCGGCCGCGGAGGGCCACCAGGCCACCAACGCCCGGCTCCTCCATCTCCTGCACAGCACCGCATCCAGCGACTTGGTCTCCTACATCCAGCCTCCTTCAACGTTCGTGGCACACCTCCGGACGACCCCCGGGCGGGGTCGGGCCAGCCCTACGCCGGCGGCAGTCTCGGGTTCTCCCTACCTCCGGGCGCCGGGGCGCTTGCGATGATGGGACGATGAGCGGATCGGTCCTGGTAGTCGACGACGATCCCGCGTTCCGCCGCCTCGCGACGCGGATGCTCGCCGCCGTCGGCCTCGCGGTCGCCGGCGAGGCGGAGACCGCGGCGGCGGCGATCGTCGCGGCCGGCTCGCTGAGGCCGGACGCCGTGCTGGTCGACGTCGGGCTGCCCGACGGGGACGGGATCGCACTCGCTCAGCAGCTCTCGACGCTGCCCTGGCGGCCCCGCGTGGTGCTGACCTCGAGCGACGCGGAGGCCGCGACCCCGCGCGACATCCGCCGCAGCGGGGCCGAGGCGTTCGTGCCCAAGGACCAGCTGCCGAACGCGGCGCTCGAGCAGCTCCTCGGCGGCCGCGCGCCTTAGTACGGTTGCGGAGTGCCCGAGGCCGTGCGCGTGATCATCGGCGAGGACGACGTGCTCCTGCGCGAGGGGATCGCGAGGCTGCTCACCGAGGCAGGCCTCGAGGTGGTCGCGCAGGCCGGCGACGCGGAGGCGCTCCTGCGCAAGGCGCTGGCGCACCGGCCCGACGTCGCGGTCGTCGACGTGCAGATGCCGCCGGACCGCACCGACGACGGGCTGCGCGCCGCGATCGAACTACGGCGCCAGCGTCCCGACACCGGCGTGCTCGTCCTCTCGCAGTTCTATGAGGAGCAGTACGCGCTCGACCTCATCGGCGAGCGCGCGGAGGGAGTCGGCTACCTCCTCAAGGAACGGGTCGGCGACGTGGAGGCGTTCGTCGATGCGGTCACGCGCGTCGCATCCGGCGGCAGCGCGCTCGATCCCGAGGTCGTCGCCCGGATGCTCGGGCGGCGTGGCCCGCAGAGCCCGGTCGCGGCGCTCACGCCCCGCGAGCGCGACGTCCTCGCCGCGATGGCGGAGGGCAAGTCGAACCAGGGGATCGCCGATGCGCTGTTCGTCACGGAGGCAGCGGTCGAGAAGCACGTCACCAGCATCTTCCACAAGCTGGGGCTCGCTCCCACGTCGACCGAGCACCGGCGCGTGCTCGCCGTGCTGACGTACCTGCGCAGCTCCGCGAGCTGACCCGGGCCCGGCGCCGGTGCGCCCGGAGGCGCACCTGCAAGTGTCGACCTGAGGCCGACGACAGATCAGCCGCCGGCGCCCAGCATCTCCTCATCGAGCCGGCCCCGCCCGGCGCCCATCTTCGTCGGAACCAGGAGGCACGGCATGTATCGACGCGTGCGCGTGCGGTGCTGCTCGAGCTGCCGCGTCCAGCGGCCGCATCCGTTTCTCCTCTCCTTGGCGCGATTCTCTGCCTGCGGCGACCACCGAGTCAAGTGGCCGCGGGCCCGTGCCCGGCGGGGAGCACTCGCGAGCGTGCCGTACCGGCGGTCGGCGTGAATGACGGCGGAACGACACCGACGTGGTCTTCCCGGCGACGGCGGTCCACAGCGACACATGGAGGACCGCGTTTCGGGACGCTGTCCACGCGACGGCAAACCGCGGTCTGTACTTTCGCGTCGCGTGCATGCGGGCGTCTCGGTGACCCCGAGCGCGCTCCTCCTACGGACGTGAAGTGTCAGCGGCGCGAGAGGCTTCGTTCCAGCTGCCGCGCCGGTACGGTGGGCGCATGGCGTTTGGGGACCTCGACACGAGCTTCGGCGGCAACGGGAAGAAGACGATCAGCTTCGGCGGCACCGACGTCGCGCACGTCGTGCTCGTGCAGCCCAACGGGAGGATCGTCGTCGCCGGCGGCGGAGCGGCCCAGAGTTCCTTCTGCGTGGCGCGCCTGCGCACCAACGGTCTGCTCGACACCACGTTCGGCTCGGGCGGGAAGCGCAGGATCGACTTCGGTGGGGACGATGAGTCCGCGTTCGGCGGGGCCCTGCAGCCGGACGGCAAGATCGTGCTCGCGGGCGACTCGGATCTGCGGGTCGCGGTCGCGCGGTTGAATCCCGACGGCTCGCTCGACACGACGTTCTCCGGCGACGGGAAGAAGGTGTTCAGCTGGGGCGCGATTAGCCGAGCGATGGCCGTGCTCGTGCTCCCGAACGGCAAGATCCTGCTCGGCGGGTTCTCGGGGCCCGAGGGCGGGAACATCCAGGTCGCGCGCCTGAATCCCAACGGCGCGCTCGACACGACGTTTGGCAGCGGCGGCAAGGCCGCGGTCGACTTCGGTGGCGACGACTTCGGCCTCGCGATGGCACGCCAGGCCAACGGGCGGATCCTCGTGGCCGGCCGCTCGTCCGCCGCCGGCGCCGTTGTCGCGCGGTTGCGTGCGAACGGCAAACTTGACGCGGACTTCGCCGGCGACGGCCGCCTGACGCTGCGGCCTGAGAGCGGTGCTCGTGCAGCCCCCCGACCGCAAGATCGTCGTCACGGGCAACGTCGGCGGCAACGCGATGATGACCGTCACACGCCTCAAGTCGAACGGCTCGCTCGACACGACGTTCGACGGCGACGGCACGGCGACGATCGACGTCGGCTCGGCCTCCGATATCGCCAACGACGCGGTGCTGCAGCCGGACGGCAAGATCGTCGTCGCCGGCTCCATGCAGGCCCTTGCCGGCGACTTCGCGGTCGGGCGCCTCAACGCCGACGGATCGCCGGACACCACGTTTGGAACCGCGGGCAAGGCGACCGTCGACTTCGGAGCCGCCGCGTTCGGCAACGCGGTCGCGCTGCAGCGGAACCGCCGGATCGTCGTTGCCGGTCAACGGACGGGCAACGACGACTTCGCCGTGGCCCGCCTGCTCGGCTGACTTAGCTAAGTGGTCGCGCCCGCCGAGGCGCGGGCGGTACGCCACGCCGGTGCCGCAAGACGACGCCGTCCACGCTAGCTCGGCACCCGGGCCGAGACGATCCAGCTCGACATCGGGGCGCGCACCCCGGCCGCCCCGTCGAACTCGGCGAGCACTCCCCGCACGGCGTCCGTGAGCTCGGAGTGGAGTCGCTCAGCCTGCTCCCCGGCGAGGCGGATGGCCTCGCCGGCGGGGCCGAGCGCCATCACGTAGGCGGTCGCCTATCTCCTCGACCGCCACCTCCGCCTTGTGGAGCCAGGGGTTGTCGAGCTTTCGCCGCCACACGACCGTGCACAGGCGCCCGCCGGGGACGAGTGCGTTGCGGACGTTGCGCATCGCCGCGACCGGGTTTGCGAAGAACATCGTCCCGAACCGCGCGAACGCGTAGTCGAACCCATCGCCCGGGATGCCTGCCTCGACGTCGGCGACCTCGAATCGGACGTTGTCGACCCCCGCCTGCTCGGCCTCCCGCCGCGCCGCGTCGATGAACCGCGGGGCGGCGTCCAGACCGAGGACCTCCCCTTCCGGTCCGACGAGGCCCGCGATCCGGCGGGCCGTGTCGCCGAACCCACAGCCGATGTCGAGCACCCGCTCGCCCGGCTTCGGCGGGTGGGAGCGAAGTGCCTCCTCGCCGTGCTCCCCGAGCCCGGAGAGGATCAGGTGGCGGAACTTCTGGAAGCGGTCGAACAGGACGCCGTCCCACGCCTCGATCGCCTCCTCGTTCGCCGTGATCGGCCTTGGTGCCATCGTGCCCTCCCCGCTACGGTCGCGCCTCGAGCACGAGGTTGAACGGCGTCTCGGTCGCGCGGCGGAAGCGGCTGAACCCGGCCTCGCGCGCCACCTCCCGCAGGCGCTGCTCGCCCGCCTGTGCCCCCAGGCCGAGGGCGACCTCCTGATCGAGCGAGGACGGAGTGCAGATCAGCGTCGAGGCCGCGTAGTAGACCCGCCCGACCGGGTTCAGGTTCTCGGCCAGGGAGTCGTTCGCGAACGGCTCGACGAGCATCACCGTGCCGTCGTCGGCGAGCGCCTCGCGCACGTGGCGCAGCGCGCCCACAGGGTCGCCCATGTCGTGCAGGCAGTCGAAGAAGCAGACCAGGTCGTAGCCCTTCCCCGGGAAGTCCTTGGCGCTGGCGACCGCGAACTCGGTGCTTCCGGCGACACCCTCGGACTCGGCGATCCGCCGGGCGCGCTCGATCGACGCGTCGTGGTAGTCGAAGCCGTGGAAGGTCGATTCCGGGTACGCCTGCGCCATCACGACCGTCGAGGCCCCGTGGCCGCAGCCGACATCGGCGACCTTCGCCCTCGAGCGCAGCTTCTCCTCGACGCCGTCGAGGGCAGGGATCCACTCCGCGACCAGGTGCGCGCGGTAGCCGGGCCGGAAGAACTGCTCGGTGCCGGCGAAGAGCTCGGGGTCGTGCTCGTGCCAGCCGAAGCCATCGCCCGTGCGGAAGCGCTCCGCGATCTTCGCCCGGTCCTTGTAGGTCGAGCTGATCACGCTGTAACCGCCGAGCAGGTAGACGGGGCTGTCCTCGTCGGCGAGGGCCAGCGCCTGCTCCGCAGGCAGCTCGAAGGTGTCGGCCTCGGCGTCGTACTCGAGGTACCCGCTCGCCGCCTGGGCCGACGCCCACTCGCGCACGTAGCGCTCCTTGACGCCGCTGCGCCCGGCGATCTCGGCGCTGCTCAGCGGCCCCGCACCGGCGAGCGCCTTCCAGAGGCCGAGCTCGTCGCCCAGCATCACCAGCACCCCGTTCATCGCGGCGCCCATGTCCGTCACCGCCTGGCCAAGGAAGGCCTCCAGCCGTGCCTCGTCGATTGCTGCGGTGGTCATCTGAACCTCCTTCGGTAGTCGCGCGCCCCTTAGGGCCAGAAGTCGTCCTGGGTCTCGGTCTGCGGCTCGTCGAGCCGGGTCGAGAAGATGAGCAGCTCGGCCTCGGCGTCGCTGTCGTTGTGCACCGAGCGGAAGGCGTCGCCCCCGATCCGCACCGCGGTCTGGGGCCCGACCTCGAAGACGTCGTCGCCGACCTTGAACGTGACCGTCCCGGAGATCACGAAGTAGACCTCCTCCTGGCCCGGGTGGCGATGGCCGTAGCTGCCCCGGCCCCCGGTGCCGGGCGGCATCCGCCGCCAGCTGAACGAGACCTGCTCGGCGCCGAGCGCCTCGGTGTACCAGCGCTGCTCGCCGTAGCCCGGGTAACCGGCCATGAAGTCGAGCGCCTGATCGCGGCTTGCGATCGAGTAGGCGCTGGATGTCCTGGTGGTCATCGTCGTTCCTCGTCGCTGCCTCTACGGATGGACCGCGAACTGCACGTCGGTGCAACTGTTCGGCCCGGCCGTGCCGTAGCTGCCCTCCGCGATCAGGCCGCCGAAGACCGAGTAGTCGCAGCCGGCGTGGAAGGTGCGCGTCATCTCGCCCACGAGCCCCGGGATGCGGGGGCCGTGCGAGCGCACCACGAGGTGGATCTCGGCGCTGCCGGCGTCGATCAGCCCCGAGCCGCTCGTGATCCCGAACTCGGTCGGGAAGCCGGTCAGCGGCCGGCCCTCCTGAAGGCGCGCGGTCAACCTCGCGCGGCCGCTCTTCCCCACCACGACGCCGGCGGCGTAGCCGATGTCGACGTCGACCTCCGGATTGCCGAGGTCCGCTTCGGTGCAGCCGTCAGCGCCGCACGCCGCGGGGTTGTTCCACACGACCCACCACATCGTGTGGGGTCCAGGCTCGAGCCCGGTCGTTGCCAGGGTCGCGGTGACGCCCCGCTCGGTCCGGGCGAGGGTCGAGTCGCCGACGTCGACGAGCGCCGGCAGGCCGGCGAACGTGTAGACGTCCGTGTGCTGTCGATCCGCCTTCGCCGACGCGGGACCGGCACCGAGCGCGCCGAGCGCGGCCGCGGCCACAAGGACGCATCCGATCGTTCTCGTTCGGGACATCTTGCCTCCGTTGGTCGTTGACCGCTCTCCGGGTCGTTTGTCGTCCGGGGGCGCCCATTCGTTACGTCACGCTCCGCGGGAGCGCGAAGCGAGACCGTGTGTCACCTCTCAGGCCGGCCCTACATGCGGCTCGAGCTCGACGGCTCGAGCCGAAGCCGGCTCGCCAGCCACTCGCTCTGCCGACCGCGTTCTGCGATGAACCCGCCCGGCTCGACCGCCTCGGCGGCGACGGCGCTGGCGTACGCGGCGAGCGCGGTACCGGCAACCGTATGGCGGCCGGCGAACCGTTCGGCATCGGCCGCATACTCGGCGAGCGCGGAATCGCCCGGCGAACGATCGGCGAGCTGCGTGGCGCGCTCCACGCAGGTACGAGCGAAGTGCGCGGCCGCGTCGTCCGGCCACTCCTCCACGCGGCTCACGAGACGGCCGCGGCGGGCGAGGAGCATGCCCTCGGCCTCGTCGAGTTCGCCGGCGAGCTCGACGGCCCAGAGCTCCTCGTCGAGCCATCCGGACAGGGACTGCCGGGTGCAGGCGTGGACTCCACTGACGCAGAGCTCGAGCGGGCCCTCGATCTCGACCCACTCGGCTGGCCCGTCTCCGCGCGGCGGGACGGGCCAGACGCGGCCACTGAACGGCCCGACGGCGCCGCTGCGAAGGAACTTGTACGCGATCACGCGTCGCCCCCCGGCCGCTGGAGAAGGCGTTCGAGGAGCGGGTCGCGAGTCTGGAGTCGCAGCTCATCGGCGCCGAGCGCCCGTGTGACGTCGATCGCGAGACGCATCTGGTCGACGTAGGCGCTGCAGCCTTGACAGAGGCTCACGTGCTGCTCCAGACGCACGCGCTCGCGCGGGTCCAGCGCCCCTTCGAAGTAGTCGGTGACGATCTCCACGACGTGCCGGCAGGTGATGTCGCCCGTCATGAGCTCTCCTCGAGGTACCCCTCGAGCGCGCGACGCACGCGGCTTCGGGCCCGGTGGAGCAGGACTCTCTGATTCGTCTCGCTGAGCTCGAGAACGTGACAGACCTCTTGCGCCGTCCATCCTTCGACGTCTCTCAGCGTGATGACCGTGCGCTGCCCCAGAGACAGCTCGGCGATCGCGCGACCGATCACGTCGCGCAGCTCCCGCGCAAGCAGGCGCTCCTCGGGGAGATCGGACGGCCGCGGCACCGCCCCGGCCCAGTGGCCGCCCCATGCCGCGCCGTCGCGAACGAACCGCTCGGGCTCGACCGTCACGTCTGGCTGCTCGAGCTCGCGCGCGGCGAGCGCGGTGAACGGCGTCGTCCGCCGCTCGCGCTTCCCCCGCGTGCGCGCCTTGTTGAGGAGGATCGCGAACAGCCAGGTGCGCAGCGAAGAGCGACCGGCGAAGCTCGAGATCCTCTCGAGCGCGGCAAGCCAGGTCTCCTGGACGACCTCCTCGGCGGCTTGGCGGTCGCGGATGTAGACGAGCGCGAACCGGAGCATCGAGCCGGAGTAGGCGTCGACGATCTTCGCGACGCCGTCGGCGTCGCGCTGCCGGAGGGCGACCACGGCCGCCCACTCCCCTCGGTCGGGATCGGCCCGGCCGACGCGCTGGGTCGCGCTCGGCTTGCTCGGCATTTCGGCCGTCGATTCTGGCAGCGCCGGACCCGGCGCGCCACCGCCTGGCCGCTGTAGCGGCCTCGAGCTGCTCGATCGCAGCCGGCGGTGGCGGCAGCTACGCCGCCGGGCGGCAGGCGCGCACGGCGATCCACCTTGCGCCGTAGCGGCAAGACCGGCCCGCAGGCCGACGAATCGCGCGCCGCGCTCGGTCAGCATCGAGCCATGCCGAAACTCACTGACAGAACCCGGCGGCGCGCGCTCATCGCGACCGCCCCGATGCTGGTGGGCCTGGCCGCGCTGGCCGGCTGCGGCGGCGGCGACGTGCCCGCGTCCGGCCTGCCGGAGTCCCGCGGCGCGGCGGCCGTCCAGCGCCAGTTCGTGGACGTCGTCGACCACGTCTCGCCGCAGGTGGTGCGGATCCAGACCAGCCAGGGCCTCGGCTCCGGCATCGTCTACGACGATCGCGGCGACATCGTCACGAACGCCCATGTCGCCGACGGCGCGCGGCGCTTCCTCGTCACGCTCTCCAACGGCGACCGCCACGCCGCCACCCTCGTCGGGACCGATCCCGGAAGCGACCTGGCGGTGATCCGCGTCAGCGGTGGCACGCCGGCCCCGGCCACGTTCGGCGACTCCTCCAGCGTGCGCTCGGGCGACATCGTGTTCGCCATCGGCAACCCGCTCGGCCTGCAGACGAGCGTCACCCAGGGCATCGTCTCGTCGCTGAACCGCAACGTGGCCGAGGGCAACGGCGTGACGCTGCGGGACGCCATCCAGACCAGCGCCGAGATCAATCCCGGCAACTCGGGCGGCGCGCTGGTCAACCTGTCCGGCCGCGTGATCGGGATCCCGACGCTCGCCGCCCTCGATCCCGAGTTCGGCGACACGCAGGCGCCCGGCATCGGCTTCGCGATTCCCGGCAACACGGTCAAGCAGGTGGCGAGCCGCCTGATCGCCGGTGGGCAGTGAGCGGCCCGGTGCCCGCGCCGCCCGCCGCCCCGAGCTCCGCGC
>JBOGYU010000187.1:0-8445 GCA_050696935.1 Solirubrobacteraceae bacterium
GCGCGGCGGGCTGGTCGCCGGCCCCGTTGTAGTGGTGGGCGATCGCGGCGCTCACCCAGGCGCCGCCGTCGCGGGCCTCGAGCGCCCGCGCGAGCGCCAGGTGCAGCTCGGCGCGCTCGCCAGGCAGCAGGTCGTCGTGGACGACCTCGCGCAGCAGCGCGTGGCGGAACTCGTGGCGGTCGCCGTCGACCACGATCACGTGGCCGGCGACCGTCTCGCGCAGCGCCTCGCGCAGCTCGCGGGCGTCGAGTCCGGCGACCTCCGCCAGCAGCGCGTGGTCGGCGCGGCCGGCGACGGCCAGCACGCGCAGGAGGTCCTGCGCGCCGGCGGACAGGCGCTCGGTGCGCAGGATCAGCGCGTCGCGTAGCGTGGGCGGCAGCGCGCCGCGGCCGTCGGCGCCGGCGGCCAGCAGCTCCTCCGCGAACAGCGGGTTGCCCTCGCTGCGGGCGTACAGCCGGTCGAGCAGGATCGGCTCGGGCGCGGCCCCGGCGATGTCCTCGAGCGCCGCCGCCAGCTCCTCGCGCGTCAGTGGCGCGAGCTCCACCCGGCGGGTCCGCGGGCCGCGCTCGAGCTCGGCCAGCAGCGGGCGGAGCGGGTGGCGGCGGTGCAGCTCGTCGGTCCGGTAGGTGGCGACGGTCAGCACCCGCTCGGTGTCGAGCGCGCGGGCGAGGAAGGCGAGGAAGGCGCTGGTGGCGCGGTCGGCCCAGTGGATGTCCTCGAGGACGAGCAGGACCGGCTCGCGCCGGCCGAGCCGGTCGAGCAGCCCCAGCAGCGCCTCGAACAGGCGCCCCTGGTCGGAGGCCTGCGCGCCGGGCGCCGCGAGCTCCGGGAGCAGTGGCGCCAGCTCGGGCAGCTCGGCGAGCACCGGGTCGCCCTCCCGCGCGAGCGGCCGCAGGGCGCCGACCAGCGGCGCGTACGGCAGCTCTCCCTCGCCCAGCTCCACGCAGTCGCCGTGCAGCACGAGCGAGTCCGCGCCGCGCTCGAGCTCGGCGACCAGCCGCGTCTTGCCGACCCCCGACTCCCCGGCCACGAACGCCAGCGCCGGGCGGCCGCCCGCCGCCTCCTCGAGCAGGGCGCTCAGCTCGGCGAGCTCGGCGGTGCGGCCGATCAGGCGGCTGCTGGTGACGCGCGCCGCCATCAGGGGGCCGGGAAGCGGACGACGAACCGCGCGCCGCGCCCGTCCAGCGGCTCCTCCAGGCGCACGCTGCCCTGGTGGGACTCGGCGACCGCGCGCACGATCGAGAGCCCGAGGCCGGAGGACCCGCTGCGGTCGCCCGCGCCGCGGTAGAAGCGCTCGAACACCTTCTCGCGCATCTCCGGCGGGATGCCCGGCCCGTCGTCCTCGACCGCCAGCACCACCTGGCCGTTGCGGCGGTCCACCGTCGCCTCTACGGCGGTGCCGGGATCGGTGTGGCGCAGCGCGTTCTCCATCAGGTTCAGCACGAGCCGGTGCAGCTCGTCGCGCGCTCCGGCGATCCGGGCGCCGGGGGGAGCGGAGATGGAGATCTGGTGCCCGCGGGCCACCGGCTCGAGCTCCGCGGCGGCGTCGGTGACGACCTCGGAGAGGTCGACCGGCGCGTGCGGCGCCTGGCGCCCGGCGTCGGCGCGCGCCAGCAGCAGGAGGTCGGCCACCAGCCGGCGCATGCGGCGGGAGGAACGCAGGGCGGAGGCCGCGGCCTCGCGCTGCTCGCCGGCGAGCTCCTCCTCCAGCAGCTCCAGGTTGGCGAGCACCGACGTGAGCGGGGTGCGGAGCTCGTGCGAGGCGTCGGTGACGAACTCGCGCTGGCGGAACAGTGCGCCTTCGGTCTCGCTGCGCGCCTCGTCGAGCGCGGCCAGCATCGCGTCCAGCGTGCGCGCCAGCTCCGCGACCTCGTCCTCGGCCTCTGGGCGTGGAATCCGCAGCGACGGGTCGCGCGAGCGCTCGATCCGGCGGGCGGCGGCCGTGAGCTCGGCGATCGGCTCCATCGCGCGCCGGGCGGTCGCCAGCCCGGCGAGCAGGGCGAGCAGGGCGCCGCCGAGCACGCCGAAGGCCAGGAACAGCTTCACGCGGTTGGCCGTGGCCTGGGTGTCCGAGATCCGGCGGGCGTACTGGAGGTACCAGGGATCCGGCCAGCCGCGGACGGCGATCCGGCGGGTCTCCACCCGCCAGCCGCCGATCTCGACCGTCTCCTGGATCGGCGGCCCGAAGTCCGGCGCGTTCGGCGTGGCGTAGCCCACCAGGTCGTCGAGCGTGATCACCCGGATCGCCGCGCCCTGCGAGGCGTCGAAGTCGTCGAGGCTGATCGACCCGGGCTCCCGGCGCAGGGGGAGCCCGCGCTCGTAGTCGAACCGCAGCTGCGCCTGCTGCGCGAGCCGGTCGGCGCTGGCCTCCACCTGGCGGTTGAAGTCGTCCACGATCCGCCCCGTTGTCAGAACGCCAACTATCACGGCGAAGCCGCACAGGATCACCAGCGTGAGCGCCGCGGAGCCGCCGGCGAGGCGCCAGCGGATCGGCAGCCGCCTATACGCGGAGTACGTAGCCCGCGCCGCGGACCGTATGGAGGAGCCGAGGCTCGCCACCGGCTTCCAGCTTCCTTCTCAGGTTCGAGACGAACACCTCGATCGTGTTGGTGATCGAGAACGGGTCGTAGCCCCAGACCTCGTCGAGCAGCTTCTGGCGCGAGATCACCAGGCGCTCGTTGCGCATCAGGTACTCGAGCAGCTCGAACTCGCGCTGCGTGAGCTCGATCTGGCGATCGGAGCGCGAGACCTCGTGCGTGTCGGGGTTGAGCATCAGGTCGCCGACGCGCAGCGGGGCCATCCCCCGCGGCGGGCGGCGGCGCAGCAGGGCGCGGAGGCGGGCGAGGAGCTCCTGGCGCTCGAACGGCTTGACCAGATAGTCGTCGGCGCCGACGTCGAGCCCCTCGACGCGCGACTCCAGCGCGTCGCGCGCGGTCAGCACGAGGATCGGGACATCGTCGCCGTCGTCGCGCAGGCGCTTGGCCACGTCGATCCCGTCCAGGCGGGGAAGCCCGAGGTCGAGCACGATCACGTCCGGCAGGAAGGCGTGCGCCTCCTCGAGGGCCTGCACGCCGTCGCCGGCGAGCTTGACGTCGTAGCCGTCCAGGCGCAGCGAGCGCTGGAGGACCTGGGCGATCTCCTGGTCGTCCTCGACGACGAGGACGCGGACGGGGCGGTCAGAGGCTTCCATTTGGTTGTTGATGGTACGGCTGTCGCCTGAAAAATTCCCAACTGCGCCTGTCGGAAGTGCATGATCCGGCGATGCGCTCACTCACTCCGCTGCTCGTCTGTCTCGGCTTCCTCGTGCTCCCTGCGGCCGCCTCGGCGCAGGCCGACATCGAGGCCGTCTGGTCCTTCACCGGGGGCGAGGTGGCCGTCCAGTCCGCCGGCGACGGGACCTTCACGGGGACGATCATCGCCCCGACGCGCTTCTCGTCGTGCGAGCACCCGGTCGGCGAGCGGATGTGGACCGGGGTGCGGGCGCAGCCGGACGGCTCGTACTGGGGCGGGCACCAGTGGTTCCGGACCTCGGACTGCTCGGCGATCCCCGAGCGCGGGAACACCGCCTTCCGCGTGATGGCCCGTGAAGACGGGTCGCGGTTCCTGCGGGTGTGCTTCGCCCGCCCGGAGTCTCCGGAGTTGCAGCCGACGATCGCCGCTGACGGGAGCTCGGCGAACACGACGGCGGGGTGCTCGGACTCGGACTTCGTGTCGCCGCCGGCGGCGCCGCCGAAGTTCCGCGAGGTCGTGAAGCTGCCGAAGCAGGGCAAGAAGGGGTGCGTCAGCCGGCGGAACTTCCGTATCCGGCTGCGGGAGCCGAAGGGGGACGCTTTGGCTTCGGCGGTGGTGTTCGTGAACGGTAAGCGCGTGAAGGCGGTGCGGGGGGAGCGTTTGACCGCGCGGGTGGATCTGCGGGGGCTGCCGAAGGGGCGCTACCGCGTGAAGATCGTCGCTCGGACCGTGCTCGGGCGGACGATGCGAGGGACGCGGCGGTACCGGACCTGCGTGCCGTCGCGGCGGGGCGGGCGAAAGTCAACTGCTGGCATGTAGGGCGGCGGGTCCGGGGGGCCGCGGCGGTCCACCGACCCATGCCAACGATCCTGCCCTGAGGCGCCACTGTCCCCTCTAAGCAGGACGCTTCCGTCCGGACCCTCCTCCTTACAAGCCAGCCGTTCGCCTGACCCAAGACGCGCAGGAGGGTCCACGCGCGCGTCGAAGGGGTGCCGCGCCACATGCCCGCCCGCAAGAAGCCCGCCCGCGCGCGCCGGTCTGCGCCCGTCGCGTGGCCGCGCCTGCCCGCGCTCGAGCAGCGCCACCTCGACCTGACCGGCCTCGGCCTGGTCGCCCTCGCGGTCTTCCTCGCGTTCCTGATCTACCTCAAATGGGACGGCGGCCGGGCCGGCACGTGGGCCGTGGACGGCCTCCAGCGGGCGATCGGCGCCGTGCACTACGGCGTCCCGGTCGCCCTCATGGCCACGGGCGCCATCCTGGTGCTCAAGCCCGTGCTCCCTGCGGTGCGCCCGTTCCGCTCCGGCGGCGCCTGCCTCTTCCTCGCGCTGGCCCTGGGCCTCGCGGCCGGCACGCTGGGGCTCGGGCCGGGCGGCTCCGAGGTGCGCTGGGAGCCCGAGTGGGTGCGCCCGCGCGGCGGCGCGGCCGGTGAGGCGCTCTACTGGGCGGCGTCGACGCTGCTCGGTGCGGTCGGCGCGCACATCGTGGCGGTCTTCCTGTTCATCGCCGCCGTTCTCCTGCTCACGGGCGCCTCGGTGGCGGGCGTCGTGAAGGCGACCACGGACTCGTTCTCCACGACCACGCGCGACGTCCGCGCCGCGGTGCAGCGGCGGCGGGCGGCCACGGAAGAGCTGGCGGCGCTGGAGACGGCCGAGGCGCGCGTGCGGCGGACGACGGACACCGTCGAGTGGGAGGGGCCCGAGCCGGAGGCGTTCGAGCCGCGCGACCCGCCGCCGCGGGAGGAGTCGTTCTGGTCCGGGTCCGACCGCTATCCGGACCTGTACGGAGCGCCGGAGGAGCCGGAGACCCCGGAGCCGGAGCCCAAGCTGGCGGAGGACCCCGAGACGGACGAGCCCGGCGTCACCCGCGCGCTCACCCCCCAGGGCCGCTACCGCCCGTCGGTCACCGAGTCGCCCGACTTCGAGTGGTCGCTGCCCGACCCGGCGTTCCTCAAGCGCTCCTCGGCAGACGCCGCGCGACCCGACACCGCCGGGCAGGAGAAGGTCGCCGCGCAGCTCATGGAGGCGCTCGGGCACTTCGGCATCGACGCGCGCGTGATCGGCATGGTCGCCGGCCCGCACATCACCCGCTACGAGCTCCGCTTGGCGCCCGGCATCAAGGTCGGCAAGGTCGCGCAGCTCAAGGACGACCTCGCGTACGCCCTGGCAGCGTCCGAGATCCGCATCCTGGCGCCGATCCCGGGCAAGCAGGCGGTCGGCGTCGAGGTGCCCAACGCGCGCCGGCGGATCGTGCACCTGGGCGACGTCTATCAGGCCGCGCCGCCCGACTGGTCGCCGCTGACCGTGTGGCTGGGGAAGGACGTCGCCGGGCGGGCCATCGGGGCCGACCTGGCGAAGATGCCGCACCTGCTGGTGGCGGGCACCACCGGCGCGGGCAAGTCCGGCGCCGTCAACGCGATGCTCTCCTCGATCCTGCTGCGCGCCACCCCGCACGAGGTCCGGATGGTGCTGGTGGACCCCAAGCAGGTCGAGCTCACGCACTACGACTCGATCCCGCACCTGCTGACGCCGGTGATCACCTCTCCCCGCAAGGCCGCCACGGCGCTCCAGAACCTCGTGCGCGAGATGGAGCAGCGCTACTCGTACATGTCCCTGGCGCGCACGCGCACGCTCGCCGACCTCAACGCGGTCCGCGAGCGGCGCGACGAGGCCCCGCTCCCGTACGTCCTGTGCGTGATCGACGAGCTGGCGGACCTGATGATGGTCGCGCCCGCGGACGTCGAGGACTCGATCATCCGGATCGCCCAGAAGGCGCGCGCGGTCGGGATCCACATGGTGCTGGCCACGCAGTCCCCGCGGGTGGACGTGATCACGGGCATGATCAAGGCCAACGTGCCGTCGCGGATCGCCTTCGCGGTCTCCTCCCAGACCGACTCACGCGTGATCCTCGACCAGAACGGCGCCGAGTCCCTGCTCGGGATGGGGGACATGCTGTTCTCCCCCGTCGGCTCCTCGCGCCTGCAGCGGATCCAGGGCGCGTTCATCGACGAGGCCGAGATCGCGGCGCTCACCGAGGACTGGCGCCGCCAGGGCGAGCCGGAGTTCCGCGAGGAGCTGCTCGAGGAGGTCGACGAGCCCGCGTCCGAGGGCGGCGGGGAGGACGGCTTCGACCCCGACGAGGACCCGCTGCTCGCCGACGCGATCCGGCTCGTGGCCGAGATGCAGACCGCCTCCACGTCGATGCTCCAGCGCCGCCTGCGGCTCGGCTACACCCGCGCGGGCCGGCTGATCGACATGCTCGAGCGCCGCGGGGTGATCTCCGGGTACGAGGGCTCCAAGCCCCGCCAGGTCCTGATCAGCGAGGGAGACCTCCCGCGCGTGCTCGCCGCGCTGGGCGAGCCGGCGGTCCCCGCGTACGAGGAGGAGCCCGGGGACTAGCCTCTCCTTCGTCATGCCCGAGATCGGCGAGACGCTGCGTGAGGCGCGGATGCGCCGTCGGATCGACATGACGGAGGTCGAGTCGGCGACGAAGATCCGCGCCAAGTACCTCCGCGCGCTCGAGAACGAGGAGTGGGACCTGCTCCCGGGCCCCACGTTCGTCAAGTCGTTCCTGCGCACCTACTCGGAGTACCTGGAGCTCGACTCGCGGATGCTGGTGGAGGAGTACCGCCAGCGCTTCGAGCGGCCCTCGACGCAGGACCTCACCGCGTTCACGACGGGGATCGGGCGGGCGGGCCGGCGGCGGCGGGCGCGGGTCGCCGGCATCGGCCCGCGAGTGGTGACCGTGCTCGGCGTGGCGGTGCTGCTGGGGGCGCTGTACCTGCTCGGCTCGTGGGGGGAGGAGGACGATCCCGGCGCCGGCTCGAGCCGGACGGAGCAGCCCGCGCCGCCGGCCCGCGAGCGGTCGGAGGAGCCGGAGGAGCCCCGGGAGCGGCGCGAGGAGCGCCGGCCGCGGCGCGTACGCCTCCAGCTGCGCGCGACCGGTGCCGTCTACGTCTGCCTGGTGGACGCCCGCGGCCGGCAGGTGATCGACGAGGAGACGCTCTCGCCGGGCACCCGCACGCGCACGTTCACGAGCCGCTCGTTCCGCACGAACTTCGGCAACAACAACGTCCGGATGCGCGTGAACGGGCGTACCTACCGGGTGGCGGCGAGCAGCGACCCGATCGGCTACGAGCTGCGGCCTGGACGGCGGCCGCGACGCCTGCCGGACGCCGCGCGGCCCGACTGCTCGTCGTGACCGTCCGCGCCGGCATCGTGGTCACCGCGCGACCGGACTGCTCGTCGTGACCGTCCGCGCCGGCATCGTGGTCACCGGCACCGAGGTGCTCGCGGGGATCATCCGCGACGAGAACGGGCCGTGGCTGTCCGAGCGGCTGCGGGAGCTCGGCGTGCAGCTCGCCCACGTGCTGGTGGTCGCCGACCGCCCGCACGACCTCCGCGCGGCGCTGGACTTCCTCGCGCGCGAGGGGATGGACCTGATCGTCACCACCGGCGGGCTCGGCCCTACGGCCGACGACCTGACCGGCGAGGTGGTGGCGGAGTTCGCCGGCCGCCCGCTGGAGCTCGACCAGGCGCTCGAGGAGCGGGTGTGGGCGATCGTGGCCCAGCTGCGGCAGCGCTGGCGCGACGCGGACGAGGAGAGCCTGCGGGCCGGCGCGCGCAAGCAGGCGCTGGTGCCGCGCGGGGCGGGGGTGCTCGAGCCGGTCGGCACGGCGCCCGGGCTCGTGGTCCCGTCGGAGGGTCCGCTGGTGCTCGTGCTGCCGGGGCCGCCGGGCGAGCTGCGGCCGATGTGGGCGGCGGCCCTCGAGACCGCGCCGGTGCGGGACCTGCTCGCCGGAGCCGGCTCGTTCGAGCAGCGGATCATGCGGCTCACGGGCATCCCGGAGTCCCAGCTGGCCGCCTCTCTGCGGGACGTCGAGGTCCCGCTCGAGCGGCTCGAGATCACCACCTGCCTGCGCCGCGGCGAGCTCGAGATCTCCACGGTGTTCTCGCCGGACGCCGCGGGCGACTATGCGGCGCTGGAGGCGGCGATCCTCGAGCGCCACGGCGAGCGGGTCTTCTCCCGCGACGGGGCGACGATCGACGAGCTGGTCGCGCGGCTGCTGCTCGGCCCGCCGGTGCGGACGGTGGCGGTCGCCGAGTCGTGCACCGGCGGCCTGATGGCGGCGCGGCTGACGGATCGCGCCGGCTCCTCCGCGTACGTGCTGGGCGGCGTGGTGGCGTACGCGAACGAAGCCAAGGTGGCGCTGGCGGA
>JBOGYU010000188.1:0-8402 GCA_050696935.1 Solirubrobacteraceae bacterium
GGCGCGGCGGCCGCCCGCCGGGCGGCTGCCCGTCGCGGCCGGCTGGCGACGCTCCGCCTCCTCGACCCCCAGCTCGCGCACCATCTCGTCGAACTCCTCCCGCGAGACGCCGCGCGACGGGTCGGCGGGCGTCGTGACCCGCCCGCGGCGGCCGCGCGGCTCGGCGGGCGCGACGTCGACCGGTGCCCCGGCCATCGCCACGGCGTACGCCGGCACGGTGCCGAACTCGGCCCGGATGCGCTGCTCGCGCGCGTGGTACACGGGCTCGCGCTCCTTCCAGTACGTGAGCACGGGGCCGGCGATGAACACCGACGAGTAGGTGCCCGACAGCGTGCCGACCAGCAGCGCGAACGCGAAGTCCTGCAGCGTCTCGCCGCCGAACAGCAACAGCGCGAGGATCGGCAGGCCGGCGCAGAAGCTCGTCGCCAGCGACCGGATGATCACCTCGGACATCGACCGGTTGTAGATCTGCGAGAAGGCCGCGTTGGGCATGCGCGGCACGTTCTCCCGCACGCGGTCGAACACGACGATGGTGTCGTACAGCGAGAAGCCCAGGACGGTCAGCAGCGCCGCAGCCGTCGACGCCGTCACCTCCCGGCCGACAAGTGCGTAGACGCCGCCGGTGATCAGCAGGTCGTGCATCAGCGCGATCAGCACCGGCACCGCGAACTTCCACTGGAAGCGCAGCGTGATGTAGATCGAGATGACGATCAGCGAGGCGATGATCGCGTAGATCGCGCTCGTGGCCACCGACCGGCCGAAGCTCGCGCCGATCTGCTCGGTGGTCGGCTCGTCGGAGAGCCCGAACTCGTCGTCCAGCGCGCCGGTGACGGCGTCGACGCCGCCCTGCCCGAGCTCCTCGGCGTTGATCTGGACGACGTTGTCGCCCAGCTCCTCGTTCCGGAGCGTCTGGATCTCCGCGTCGGCCAGGCCGTGGTCGGCGATCACGTCGCGCACCTGCTCGACGCTCGCGGGCTCCGCCAGCGGGGCGGTGATCCGCGTGCCGCCCTCGAAGTCGATCCCGAAGTTGAAGCCCTGGAGCGAGATCGCCAGCGCGCAGGTCACCAGGATCAGGCCCGATACGGCGAAGAAGCCCCTCGAGTAGCGCATGAAGTCGAAGCGGATGGGCTTCGAGTCGCGCCCGCCGAGCGCGGCCTTGGAGCGCACGATGCGCGTGCCGCGCAGCGCGTACAGGATCGCCTGCGTCGCGAGCACGGCCGTGAACAGCGAGACGATGACGCCGATGCCCAGCGTGAGCGCGAAGCCGCGCACCCCGGACGTGGCGAGCACGAACAGGATGAAGGCGACGAGGATCGTGACGATGTTCGCGTCCAGGATCGCCGTCAGGCCCTTCTTGTAGCCCGCGGCGATCGCCTGGCCGACGCTGCGTCCGCCGCGCATCTCCTCCTTGACGCGCTCGAAGATCACGATGTTCGCGTCGGCCGCGACGCCGAGCGTGAGGATCATGCCCGCGATGCCCGGCAGCGTCAGCACGATCGGGATCAGCTCGACGATCGAGTACAGGTAGAGCCCGTAGATGCCCATCGCGACCGTGGCGATGAGCCCGAGCACGCGGTAGAAGACGAGCAGGAACAGCGCCACGATCGCGAAGCCGGCGAGGCCCGCGGCGAGCCCCTGGTCGAGCGCCTGCGCGCCCAGCGAGGCGGAAACCTGCGAGCGCGAGATCAGCTCCAGGCGGATCGGCAGCGCGCCGATCTCGAGGATCTTCGCCAGGTCCTGGGCGGACTGGATGGTGAACGAGCCGGAGATCTGCGCGCCGGTCGTGCCGTCGATCCCGTCCGGGTTCTCGAGGTAGTTGATGAACGGCGCCGAGACCAGCTCGTTGTCGAGCACGATCGCGAAGTGCTGCGAGGTGCTCGTCGGGTCGCCGCCGAACAGCGCGTTGTCCTGCCCGCGCTGGGCGATCTCCCGCGTGATCTCGTGGAACGCCCGGCGGCCCTCGTCGGTGAACTCGAACGTGACGATCGGCTCGTTGCCGAGCTGCTGGTCGAAGTTCTGCTCCGGGTTGCGGATGTCGGTGCCGCCGAGCGCCGGGTTGTCCTGGATGACCCAGAAGCTGTCCGGGTCCGGGGCCTCGGGGCTCGCCTTCTCGGCGCGCACGACGAGGATGCCCTCGGGCACCTCGACCACCTCGGCGCGCTCGCGCTGGGCGTCCTCGAGGTCGTCGAGCGCCTCCTGCTCGGAGTCGGACGGCTGGCCGTTGTTGAACGGCCGCTTGGAGACCTCGTCGAAGGCGTAGAAGCGCGGCGCGTCAGAGCTTTCGTTGTTGCCGTCGCGCTGGGGCTCGCACTCCGAGGCCTGCTGGACCGCACGGTAGAAGCCGCTGACCGGCCGCTTGGCGTTCGCGTTCTCGGTCGGGTCCGTCCGGCAGTCCTCGTCGAGGATGTTCGCTTCCCAGTCGTAGAAGAACAGCTGCGCGGTGGAGCCGACCTGCTCCTCCGCCCGCCCGGCGTCCTCCACGCCCGGGAGGTTGACCTCGATCTGCTCCTCGCCGGCCAGCAGCAGCTCCGGCTCGGCCACGCCGAGGGCGTCGACGCGGTCGCGCATGATGTCCAGCGACCGCTGGAGCGCCTCCTGCGTGACGGTCGGCTGCTGCGGGGTCGGCTCGCCCTGGTAGATGAGCTGGACGCCGCCCTGCAGGTCGAGCCCCAGCTTGGTGTCCCGCGAGGACACGGCGTACAGCGACGCCGCGATCAACCCCAGGACGAGGAGCAGGACGAAGAGGGAGCGGCGGCGTTCTGACATACGTCGGCTGGTGAAGGGTACTTCGGTCTACTTGGACGGCGTGAGCACCAGCAGCAGGCCTCCGTCGTCATCGTACGCGGGAAACAGGTCCGCCACCGCCTTGGCGGGGAAGTCCCCCTCCGCGTGTACGACCACGGACTTGCCCAGCTGCCGGACGCCCCATTCGAGCACGGTGCCCACGTGGTCGGCCCCGCCCTCGAAGTTCAGGCCGAGCACCTCGCGGACCTCGCGGCCCATGACCTTCTCGTCCGAGAGCCCGGTCAGCTCCTTCGCACCGCGGCCGCAGCCGATGATGCGCCCCGCCTGGTCGCAGACGAAGAAGGCGGCGTTCGGCGCAGGATAGTAGTCGTCCAGGAGCTCGAAGAGGAACCCGAAGCCGCACTTGGAGCACCCCCGCGGCTGATTGCGGAAGCCCTGCTGCCGGTCCGTGGCCGAGGTCCGCTGTCCGCAGTTCGGGCAGATGAACAGGTGCGCCATGGTTCGCCTTAGCGTAGAGCGCCGCCGATAAACGCCACGTTAGCCTCCGGGGTGCGCGGCCGACAGTAGGGGCCGGCCGCACGAACGAGGGAGGTATCTCATGTCTGTATCCCTTCGGAGCGCGGCGCTCGTGCTCGCGCTGGTGGCCGCGCTCGCCGGCGCGGTGCTGCTCGCCGGCCGGGGCGGGGAGGCGCGCGGCGCCGGCCCGCAGGACCGCGTCCGGGACGTCGTCTTCGCCATCCACGGCGGCGCCGGCACCATCCGCCGCTCCGACCTGACGCCCGAGCAGGAGAAGGCCTTTCGCGACGCGTTGAAGACGGCGCTCGAGGCGGGGCGGGGCGTGCTGCAGCGCGGCGGCGAGGCGACCGACGCGGTGAAGGCGGCGATCGTCACGATGGAGGACTCGGAGCTGTTCAACGCCGGCAAGGGCGCGGTGTTCACGACCGACGCCGGGCACGAGCTCGACGCCTCGATCATGGACGGCCGCAGCCTGGACACGGGCGCGGTCACCGGCGTCGAGCACATCAAGAACCCGATCCTGCTCGCCGACGAGGTGCGCACCGAGTCGCGGCACGTGATGTTCGCCGGCTACGGCGCGGAGCTGTTCGCGCAGGACAAGGGCTTCGACCTCGTCACGCAGGACTACTTCCACACCGACCGGCGGTTCCAGTCGCTCCTGAACGCCAAGGGCGGCAGGGCCGAGTTCGAGTTCGGCACCGTCGGCGCGGTCGCGCTCGACCGCCAGGGCGACCTGGCGGCGGGCACGTCGACCGGCGGGCTGACCAACAAGCCGGTGGGCCGGATCGGCGACTCGCCGATCATCGGCGCCGGGACCTACGCGAACAACGCCACGGCCGCCGTGTCGGCCACCGGGACCGGCGAGTTCTTCATCCGGCAGGTCGTCGGCCACGAGATCTCGGCCGCGATGGAGCACGCGGGCTGGAACGTCGGCCGCTCCGCGCAGCGCGCGATCGGCAAGGTCGAGGAGCTGGGCGGCGACGGCGGCGTGATCGCGCTCGACTCGCGCGGCACGCTTGCCACTCCGTTCAACACGGAGGGCATGTTCCGCGGCTGGGTCACCGAGGACGGCGAGGTGGTGACGAAGATCTACGGCGACGAGTAGTCAGAACAGCGTCGGGCCGCCTTCGGGCGGCTCGACGCCGAGGTGGCGGAAGGCGTGCACCGTGGCGCAGCGCCCGCGCGGCGTGCGCAGGAGGAAGCCGCGCTGGAGCAGGTAGGGCTCGTACACGTCCTCGATCGTGTCGGGCTCTTCCTGCACCGCCACCGCGAGCGTGGACAGGCCGACGGGCCCGCCCGAGAACTGCACGCAGATCGCGCTCAGGATCTCGCGGTCGAGCCGGTCGAGCCCCTCGTGGTCGACCTCGAGCAGGTCGAGCGCAGCGCCGGCCGTCTCCGCGTCCACGGTTCCGTCACCGTGGACCTCCGCGTAGTCGCGCACGCGCTTGAGCAGCCGGTTCGCCACGCGCGGGGTGCCGCGGGCGCGCTCGGCGATCGCGCGCGCGCCGGCGGCGTCGATCGCCACCTCCAGCACCCGGGCCGATCGCGTGACGATGCGCGCGAGGTCGTCCGCACCGTAGTGGTCGAGCCGGTGCTGGATGCCGAAGCGGTCGCGCAGCGGCGTGGTCAGCAGCCCGGCGCGGGTGGTGGCGCCGACGAGCGTGAAGGCCGGCAGGTCGAGCGTGACGACCCGCGCGCCCGCGCCGGCGCCGACGGTGATCGGGAGCCGGCGGTCCTCCATCGCCGGATAGAACGTCTCCTCGACCGCGCGCGGGAGGCGGTGGATCTCGTCCACGAAGAAGACCGTGCGCGGCTCGAGCGCGGTCAGGAACGCCGCGATGTCGGCCTTGCGCTCGAGCGCGGGCCCGGCGGTCTGTACGAACCGGACCTCGAGCTCCTCCGCCACGATCTGGGCGAGCGAGGTCTTGCCGAGGCCGGGCGGGCCGGCCAGCAGCACGTGGTCGAGCGCCTCGCCGCGGGCGGCGGTGGCGGCGATCGACACGCCGAGCTGCTCCTTCACCGCCTCCTGGCCGATGAACTCCTCCAGGCGCCTCGGGCGCAGCGTGGCGTCCGCGTCCTCCTCGCGCTGCTCGGGCGCCTGCATCCTCGCCCCGGGCGTCCGGATCATCGCCGCGAGCCCCTCAGCGCGTGGGCGATCAGGTCCTCGGGGGTGTCCCCGGGCGCGCCGTCGAGCAGCGAGTCGACCTCGCTCGGCGAGAAGCCGAGGCCGACGAGGCCGTCGCGGGCGAGCATCCGCGGGTCGTCCCCGCGGGAGATCACGATCGGCTCGTCTCCCGCCGCGCCGACCTTCTCGCGCAGCTCGACGACGATCCGCTCCGCGGTGCGCTTGCCGATGCCCGGTGCCGCCTGGAGGCGTGCCGTGTCGCCGGCCGCCACGGCCGACAGCAGGTCGCGCGGCGGGCCGCCGGAGAGCACGGCGAGCGCCATCTTCGGCCCCACGGACTGGACGGCGATCAGGAGCAGGAACAGGTCGCGCTCCTCCTCGGTCGCGAAGCCGTAGAGCAGCAGCGCGTCGTCGCGCACGATCAGGTGCGTGAAGAGGCTGACGTCCTCCCCCACCCGCGGCACGTGGCGCAGCGTCTCCGCGGAGACGGCGAGCCGGTAGCCGACGCCGCCGGCCGAGACGACGACGTGGTCGACCCGGCGCACCGCGACCTCGCCTGCGAGCAGCGCGATCATCCGCCGGCCGCCAGCGCCGCGGCCAGCGGCGCCCCATTGGTGTGGCAGATCGCGACCGCCAGGGCGTCGGCCGCGTGGTCGGGCCGCGGGAGGTCCGGGAGGGCGAGCAGCGTCTGCACCATCCGCTGGACCTGGTCCTTGGCCGCCCGCCCGCTGCCGCAGACGGCGCCCTTGACCTGCTGGGGCGTGTAGGACGCGCACGGGATGCCGCGCTGGCCGGCGGCGAGCATCACCACCCCGCGCGCCTGGCCGACCGCGAAGGCCGAGTGCGCGTTGGAGCCGAAGTAGACGTCCTCCAGCGCGAGCGCGTCCGGCCGGTATTCGTCCATCAGCGCGCCGGCGCGCTCATGGATCGCCGCCAGGCGAGCGGCGGACTCGCCGCCGGGCGGCGTCCCTATCACGCCCCCGTCCAGCGCGACGAGCCGCCCGCGCTGCTGCGCGACGACGCCGTAGCCGGTGCTGGCCACGCCCGGGTCGATGCCGAGGACAATCACGTACACCGCCCTGATTCTGCGGGCAGACCCGGACGCCTTCCCGGCCTACCCGGTTGGGAGCGACGATCCCGCGAAGCCGAAGAACCAGACGGCGAACGCGACGAGGGCGATCGCGACCGAGACGATCATCACCTTGTCGAGCACCCCGCCGCGGCGGGTCGTGGTGCGCTCGCCGCGCATCGAGCGGGTCCAGCCCGGACGGTACGGGTCGACGTGGGCGCCGGTGACCCGCGTGTGGAGGCGGTCGAGCCACCCCAGGCCCTTGCCGACCACCGCCATCCC
Source organism: Solirubrobacteraceae bacterium (assembly GCA_050696935.1). GTDB lineage: Bacteria > Actinomycetota > Thermoleophilia > Solirubrobacterales > Solirubrobacteraceae > DASSUW01. Next base: position 6,738 of record JBOGYU010000188.1, read on the forward strand.
GATCGGGAGCCCGACGATCACGACGAGGTAGGGGCCCAGGCTCGGGTTGGGCGTGTCGGCGAGCTTGGAGGCGAGGTAGATGAGCCCGAGCGGGACGCCGAGCCACATGATCACGCTGCCGACCGCCATCAGCAGCACGAGCACGACGGCAGGTGGCGACCAGGACGACCGCATGCTGCGGTCGGTCTTACCCGGCGACGCGCTCCAGAACGTCGGCGTCGACGTCGAAGTTCGCGTGCACGGCGTCGACGTCGTCCTGGTCCTCGAGGGCGTCGATCAGGCGCATCAGCTTGACGGCGACGTCCTCGTCGACCGGCACGACGCTCTTGGGCCGCTGGGCCACCTGGGCCTCCTCCACCTCCACGCCGGCGTCGGTGAGGGCGGCCCGGACCGCGGCGAGGTCGGCCGGCTCGCACAGCACCTCGAAGACGTCGTCGTCCATCGCGATGTCCTCGGCGCCGGCGTCGATCGCGGCCATCAGGTCGTCCTCGGTGTAGCGCTCGCCGTCGACCACCACGACGCCCTTCTTCTCGAACAGGTAGGCGACGGAGCCGGGCTCACCGAGGTTGCCGCCGTGCTTGCCGAAGATGTGGCGCATCTCCGAGCCGGTGCGGTTGCGGTTGTCGGTCAGCGCCTCCGCGAGGATCGCGACGCCGCCGGGGCCGTAGCCCTCGTACATGACGGCCTCGAGCGCCTCGGCGTCGGCGCCCTCACCGGTGCCCTTGGCGATCGCGCGCTCGATGTTGTCCTTGGGCATCGAGGCGTCCTTGGCCTTCTGGACGGCGAGCGCGAGCGCCGGGTTGCCGTCCACGTCCCCGCCGCCGTCCTTCGCGGCCACGGTGATCGCCCGCGCGAGCTTGGTGAAGAGCTTGCCGCGCCGGGCGTCGACGATCGCCTTCTTGTGCTTGATCCCCGCCCACTTGGAGTGTCCGGCCATGGCGGTCGATTCTACGAGGGCCAGGGGGCTTTGCCGGAGGTCCAGAGCTCCTCCAGCGCGACGGCGTCCTTGTGGGTGTCCAGACAGCGCCAGAAGCCCGTGTGGCGGTACGCGTGGAGGGCGCCGTCGGCGGCCAGGCGCTCCAGCGGCTCGCGCTCGAGCACGGAGTCCTCTCGCAGGTAGGCCAGCGCGGCGGGCTCGAAGACCATGAAGCCGCCGTTCACCCACTGCTCGGCGCGCGGCTTCTCGTGGAAGCCGGCGACGCGGCCGTCGCCGTCGAGCTCGGCGACGCCGAACGGCAGCTCGGGGCGGACGACGGTGATGGTGGCCAGGGCTCTGCTGTTCGCGGCGTGGTGGGCGGTGAGCGCACGCAGGTCGAGGTCGGCGAGCCCGTCGGCGTAGGTGAGGCAGAACGGCTCGGTCAGCCGGTCGCGGACCCGGTGCACGCGACCACCGGTCGGGGTGTCCTCCCCGGTGTCGACGCGCTCCACGGTCACGCCCGGCGGCCAGTCCGCGTACGCCGCCGCCTCGTCGCCGCGGTGGCCGGTGAGCAGCAGGAAGCGGTCGAACCCCTGGGCGGCGTAGATCGCGACCACGTGCCGGACGATCGGCCGGCCGCCGATCTGCATCAGCGGCTTCGGCCGCTCACCGTTCAGGCGCGTGCCACGCCCACCGCAGAGGATCACCACGAACATAAAGGGGTCAGACCCCTTGAGTCACCCCGACTC
>JBOGYU010000189.1:0-8393 GCA_050696935.1 Solirubrobacteraceae bacterium
CTGCGCGACCGGCTGGGCAAGGCGTGGCGGGTCGCCGCGATCGGCCCGGCCGGCGAACGGCTCGTCCGCTACGCGACGCTCTCGCACGACGGCCGCCACGCCGGCCGCGGAGGGCTCGGCGCGGTGCTCGGCGCAAAGCGCGTCAAGGCGGTCGCGGTCCGCGGCTCGACCGGCCGCGTGCCCCTCGCCGATCCCGGCGCCGTCTTGGCCGCCGCGCGCGAGCTGCGCGAGCGCTCGTTCGGCCCGGCCACCGAGAAGTACCGCGAGCTGGGCACGCTCGCGAACCTGCTCGCCTTCAACGCGCTCTCCACCCTGCCGACGCGCAACTTCTCGGCGGCCACCTTCGAGGGCGCTCCCGCGCTCGCGGCGGAGGAGCTCGCGCAGAGCCGCCAGGTCGCTCGCAACAGCTGCGCCTGCTGCTCGATCGGCTGCGAGCACATCTACCGCGCCGGCAAGGGGCAGGCGCGCGTGGAGTACGAGAACGTGTTTGCCCTCGGCCCGCTGTGCGGCGTGTCGGACCCCGACGAGGTGCTCGCCGCGTCGGCCCGCTGCGACGAGCTGGGGCTGGACACGATCTCGGCCGGCGGCACGATCGCGTGGGCGATGGAGTGCGCCGAGCGCGGGCTGCTCGACGCCCCGTGGCTGCGCTTCGGCGACGGGGCGGCACTGATGCGGGCGATCGACGAGATCGGCGCGCGCGAGGGCCTGGGCGCCCTGCTGGCCGAGGGCTCGCGCCACGCCGCCGAGCGGATCGGCGGCGGATCGCAGGCGTTCGCCCCCCACGTCAAGGGCCTCGAGCTGCCCGGCTACGAGCCGCGGACGCTGCAGTCGATGGCGCTCGGGCTGGCGGTCAACGCGCGCGGGGCCGACCACAACCGCTCGGGCGCGTACCAGGCGGACCTCTCCGACGGGCTCGACCGGGTGACCGGAGGCGAGGCCCACGCGCTGGCGGCCATCGGCACCGAGGACCGCGCGGCGGTGATGGACTCGCTGATCCTGTGCAAGTTCCTGCGCGGAGCGTTCACCGACCCGTTCGCCGAGTGGGCGGCGCTCCTGCGCGCCGTGACGGGCTGGGACTGCGACGCCGCCGAGCTGGCCCGCACGGCGCGCCGGATCGTGCTCGCCAAGCGGCTCTACAACCTCCGCGAGGGTTGGACGCGCGCAGACGACTGGCTGCCCGCGCGCTTCCTCTCGGAGCCGCTAGAGCTGGCCTCGGGCCGCCCGGCGGCGCTGACCGCGGAGCGGCTCCGGGCGATGATCGACGTCTACTACGACGCGCGCGGCCTCGACGCCGACGGCGTGCCCCGGCCGGAGCCCCTCGCGGAGCTCGGACTCGGCATGCCGTGAGGTGTTGAATCGTTGGGAGGATCTCGATGCCATCCCTGGGCACCCGCGTGACCGCGCTCGCCGTCGAGGGGAGGCTGCCCGCCTACGCCGCCTCGCTCGGAGAGGTCGAGGAGGTCATGCACGAGAAGGACGAGTTCTTCCGGCGTGTCCTCGACGCCGCCGCCGCCGAGGCGGCGGCCCGCGGGATCGACATCAAGACCGACCTCGTGCCCGGCCATGCTGCCGAGGCCATCACGCACTACGCCCGCGCCCACGGGCACGACCTTATCGTTCTCGGTCACCGAGGGCATTTCCTCGGCGACTACCTGCTCGGCTCGACCGCCGACCGCGTCGCCCACCACGCCCACTGCCCGGTGATGGTGGTGCGGTGACGCCGCGACGCTGGTGTGCTGTTGTACCTGAGCCGTGCGGCGGGATCGACGCGAGCTGGCGGCAATCTTCGCCGGGGGGTTCCTCGGCGCGGTGGCGCGAGCGCTGCTGGTCGAGTGGCTGCCCGCTGCCCGCGCGGAGTGGCCGTGGGCGACGTTCATCGTGAACATCGCCGGCGCGGCGCTGCTGGGCTACTTCATCACCCGCCTGCAGGAGCGGCTGCCGCTCTCGGCCTACCGGCGGCCGCTCCTGGGCACCGGCCTGTGCGGGGCGCTCACGACCTTCTCGACCGTGCAGGTGGAGCTGCTGCACATGCTCGAGGACGGCGCCTGGGGCCTCGCCGCCGCCTACGCGACCGCCAGCGTGGCCGTGGGCTCTGTCGCGGTGGCGGTGGCGACCAACCTCGTACGCAGGACGAGCTTGAAGCCGTGAGCGTCGCCGTCCTGCTCGGCGTGGGCGTGCTCGGCGGCGTCGGCGCGCTGGCGCGGTTCCTGCTGGACGGGTCGGTCGCGGCGCGGCTCGGCCGTTCGTTCCCGTTCGGGACGCTGGCGGTGAACCTCAGCGGCACGTTCCTGCTGGCCGTGCTGGTCGGCGCGGCGGTCGACGGGGACGCGCTGCGTCTGGCCGGCACCGGGCTGCTGGCCGCCTTCACCACGTTCAGCACCTGGGCGCTCGAGAGCCAACGGCTCGGCGAGGACGGCCAACCGGGGCTCGGCCTGCTCAACTTCGCTGCGAGCCTGGTCTTCGGATTGCTCCTCGCCTGGGCCGGTCAGCACCTGGGAGCGCTGTTGTGAACGAGGATTGCCTGAAGCTCACGACCTACTTCGGCGAGCGCGACCGCGCCGATCACGGCTTCCTCGCCGACGCCCTGATGGACTGCTACGCGCGCCACGAGTTCCAGACGAGCCTCATCCTGCGCGGCGTCGAGGGCTTCGGTGTCAAGCACCACCTGCGCACCGACCGCCTGCTGACGCTCTCCGAGGACCTGCCGATGGTCTCCGTCGCGGTCGACGCCCGTGACCGCATCCAGGCCGGCGTGCCGGAGGTGGTGCAGTACAGCGGTGACGGCCTCATCACGCTCGAGCGCGCGCGCATGCTTGCCGACGGCCTCGACCCGGTTGAGCTGCCCGAGGACCTGCACGAGGCCACCAAGCTCACGGTCTACGTCGGCCGCGGTGAGCGAATCGGAGCCCACCCCGCGCACGTCGCGATCGTCGACCTGCTGCACCGCCACGGCGTGGCGGGCGCCACGGTGCTGCTCGGCGTCGACGGCACCGCCCACGGCGTCCGCCATCGCGCCGAGTTCTTCGCCGGCAACGCCAACGTCCCGCTGATGATCATCTCGGTCGGCGAGGGAGCCCGGATCGCGGCCGCTCTGCCGGAACTCAGCACCGGGCTGCGACGGCCGGTCGTGACGCTGGAGCGGGTGCGCGTCTGCAAGCGCGACGGGCAGCGGCTCGCCGAACCTCGCCACCTGCCGAGCAGCGACCCCTCCGGGCTGGCCATGTGGCAAAAGCTGATGGTCTACTGCTCCGAACGCTCCCGCCACGAAGGCAAGCCGCTCTACCACGAGCTGATCCGCCGGCTGCGGGAGGCGGGCGCGATCGGCGCCACGTCGGTCCGCGGCGTCTGGGGCTACCACGGCGACCACCAGCCGCACGGCGACACGTTCTGGCAGCTCCGGCGCCGCGTCCCCGTACTCACCATCATGGTCGACACGCCGGAGCGCATCCGGCGGTGGTTCGCCATCGTCGACGAGCTCACGGACGAGACGGGCCTGGTCACCAGCGAGACGGTCCCCGCCTTCAGGACCACCGGACCGGGCACGCAGGCGGGCGGGCTGCGGCCGGCGGCGCCCTGGGATGGCTAGAGTTCCAATCGTGGCGATCGCGGAGCCGGCAGCCGAGGCCACGCGCACGGTCGAGCTGAAGATCGACGGCCGCGACGTTTCGGTGCCCGAGGGCACGACGATCTGGGACGCGGCGCGGAACGCAGGCATCGAGATCCCGGTGCTGTGCCACGACGAGCGCTACGACCCCGTCGGCGTGTGCCGGATGTGCGTGGTCGACGTCGGCGCGCGCGTGTACGCCGCCGCCTGCGTGCGCCCGTGCGAGCCCGGGATGGAGGTCAGGACCGACACCCCGGAGCTCGAGCGCCAGCGGGGGGCGCTGACCGGGCTCCTGTTGGCGGACCAGCCGGAGCACGACCCGAAGGAGACCACCACCGGCGACAACGAGCTGCTGGCGCTGGCGCGGCGCTACGGGGTCGAGCGCGAGGACGGCCTGCCGCTCGGCTCCGGCCGCGGCGAGGACTGGTCGAACCCCGTGATCGCGGTGAACCACGACGCCTGCATCCTGTGCGACCGCTGCGTGCGGGCGTGCGACGACATCCAGGGCAACGACGTCATCGGCCGCTCGGGGAAGGGCTACGCGACCCGGATCGCGTTCGACCTGAACGATCCGATGGGCGACTCGTCGTGCGTGACCTGCGGCGAGTGCGTCGCCGCGTGCCCGACCGGCGCGATCGTCAACCGCCCGATCCGCGAGGTGCCGATCCGCCCCCGGGAGCAGCTGGAGTCCGTCGACACGGTGTGCCCCTACTGCGGCGTCGGCTGCGCGCTCACCTACCACGTCGACAGCGAGCGCAACGCGATCGCGTTCGCCGACGGCCGCGAGCAGCCCGGCTCGCGGCGGCGGCTGTGCGTGAAGGGCCGCTACGGGTTCGACTACGCGGCCTCGCCGCAGCGCCTGACCGTGCCGCTCATCCGCACGACCTACCCGAAGGGCGCGCTGTCGGGCGACGTGCGCGGGGAGGGTCGCGGCCGCCGGAAGCCCGGCGGGCTGGTGGACTACGGCGAGGTCCTCCCCCACTTCCGCGAGGCCACGTGGGAGGAGGCGCTCGACCTGGTGGGAGAGCGGCTGACCGCCATCCACGCCGCCGGCGGGCCGGGCGCGATCGCCGGCTTCGGGTCGGCCAAGTGCTCCAACGAGGAGGCGTACCTCTTCCAGAAGCTGATACGCGCCGGGTTCGGCACCAACAACGTCGACCACTGCACGCGGCTCTGCCACGCCTCGAGCGTCGCCGCGCTGTTCGAGGGCGTCGGCTCGGCCGCCGTGTCCACGACGTACGGCGACATCGTCAACGCCGACGTGGCGATCCTGGCCGGCACGAACACCACGGCCAACCACCCGGTCGCGTCCTCGTTCTTCAAGCAGGCGCGCCGCCGCGGGACGACGCTGATCGTGGTCGACCCGCGGCGCGAGCGGATCGCCGACCACGCCGACGTCTACTGCCAGATCAAGCCCGGCACCGACGTCGCCTTCTACAACGCGGTGATGCACGAGCTGATCGCCCGCGGGTGGATCGACCGCGAGTTCATCGCCGCGCGCGTGAGCAACTACGAGGCGCTCGCCGCCACGGTCGCCGACTACGACCCCGACCACGCGGCGCGCATCTGCGGGATCGATGCGGACACGCTGCGCGAGGTGGCGCGGCTCTGGGGGCAGGCGAGCGCGGCCGTCATCTACTGGGGCATGGGGATCTCCCAGCACACGACGGGGACCGACAACGCGCGCTGCCTGATCGCCCTGTGCGCGATCACCGGCCAGGTCGGCCGGCCCGGCACCGGGCTGCACCCGCTGCGCGGCCAGAACAACGTCCAGGGCGCGTCCGACGCCGGGCTGATCCCGATGTTCTATCCCGACTACCAGCTCGTGGACCGGGCCGACGTGCGCGAGCGGTTCGAGCGCGCGTGGGGCCGCGAGCTGGATCCCGAGAAGGGCCTGACGGTCACCGAGATCGTCGCCTCGGCGCTGAACGGCGGCGTCCGCGGGATGTACATGATGGGCGAGAACCCGTTCCTGTCGGACCCCAACGTCAACAAGGTCCGCAAGGCGCTCGCCGCGCTGGAGTTCCTCGTGGTGCAGGACATCTTCCTCACCGAGACCGCGGAGTTCGCCGACGTCGTGCTGCCCGCCACGTCGGCGCTGGAGAAGGAGGGCACGTACACGAACACCGACCGGCGGGTGCAGCTCGGCCGCAAGGTGCTCGAGCCTCCGGGGCAGGCGCGGGAGGACTGGCGGATCGTGCAGGACGTCGCCAACCGGGTCGGGCTGCCGATGGACTACGGCTCGCCGCGGGAGGTGTTCGAGGAGCTCGCGGGGCTGAGCCCGAGCCTGGCCAACCTCACGTACGACAACCTCGGCGGCACCGGCAAGCTGTATCCGAACCCGGACCCGGAGCACTCGGACGGCACGGTGGTGCTGTTCGACGAGACGTTCAACACCGACGACGGGCGCGCCCACCTGGTCCCGGCCCAGTGGCTGCCGGCGCGCGAGCTGCCCGACGACGAGTACCCGTTCGTGCTCAACACCGGCCGGCTGCTCGAGCACTGGCACACCGGCTCGATGACGCGCCGCTCCTACGCGCTGGACACGATCGCGCCCGACGCGCACGTGTACCTGCACGCGGACGACGCGGCGGCGCTCGGCGTGGCCGAGGGCGACTTCGTTCGCGTGACGTCGCGCCGGGGCTCGATCGAGATCCGCGTGCGCATCTCGCACCGGGAGACCCGCGGGAGCTGCTTCATCCCGTTCCACTTCCGCGAGGCCGCCGCGAACGTGCTGACCATCGACGAGATCGACCCGACGGGCAAGATCCCCGAGTACAAGTTCTGCGCCGTGCGGGTCGAGGCGGCCTGATGGCCGCGCCGGGCACCGAGGCGCGGGCGGGGCGGTTCCCGGGGCCGAGCCTGATCCCCGCGCTGACCGCGATCCAGCGCCGGTGCGGGTGGCTGCCGCGCGAGGAGCTCGTGACGCTGGCGCAGGACGTGCGGCGCCCGCTGTACGAGATCGAGGGGCTGATCTCGTTCTATCCGCACTTCCTGACCGAGCCGCCTGCGGAGGTCGCGGAGGGCGCCGCCTGCCACGACCTCTCGTGCTGGCTGCACGGGGCCGACGAGCGGGCCGCCTCGTTGGGGCAAGAGGTCTCGTGCCTGGGGCGTTGCGACTCGGCGCCGGCCGCCACCGTGGACGAGTTCGCCGCCACGCGGCGGGATGAGCCGTGGCCGAACGACCCGTACACGCCGGGCGAGGAGCGCTACCGGGCGCTGGCGGGCGCGCTCGACTGCGTGATTGACGAGGTCGAGGCCTCGGGGCTGCGCGGGATGGGCGGCGCGGGCTTCCCCACCGGCCGCAAGTGGCGCCTGGTGGCGGCGCAGGAGGCGCTCCCCAAGTACGCGATCTGTAACGCCGACGAGTCCGAGCCCGGCACGTTCAAGGACCGCGACATCCTCGCCACCCAGCCGCACCTGGTGCTGGAGGGGCTGGCGCTGGGGATGCTCGCGGTGGGCGCGCAGGAGGGCTGGGTGTTCATCCGGCACGAGTACGGGCCCGAGGAGGAGGTGATCCGGGCCGAGCTGGAGGTGCTGCGCGAGGTCGTGGGCGACCGGCTGCGGATCGAGGTGTTCGCCTCGCCCGGCGGCTACATCCTGGGCGAGGAGTCGGCGCTGATCGAGTGCATGGAGGGCCACCGCGGCGAGCCGCGCAACAAGCCGCCGTTCCCGGGCACGCACGGGCTGTGGGGCAAGCCGACGCTGATGAACTCGGTCGAGACGCTCGCGGCCGTGCCGGCGATCGTCCTGCGCGGCGCGGAGTGGTGGCGCGAGCAGGGCGTCCGCGGCGGGACGGGGCTGAAGTTCTTCGCGGTCTCCGGCCACGTGGCGCGGCCGGGCGTCTACTGCGTGCCGATGGGAACGACGGCGCGCGAGCTGCTCGAGCTGGCCGGGGGCGTGACCGGCGAGCTCCAGGCCTTCCAGCCCGGCGGCGCCTCGTCCAACTTCCTGGGGCCGGAGGACCTGGACGTCCCGCTCGACTTCGAGCCGCTCCAGGACGCCGGCTCGATGCTCGGCTCGGGCGCGCTGGTCGCGGTGGCGGAGGGCACGCCGCTGCTCGAGGCCGCGACCAACGTGCTGCGCTTCTTCCGCGACGAGTCGTGCGGGAAGTGCGTGCCGTGTCGCGTGGGCTCGCACAAGGCCCACGCGCTCCTGAGCCGGCGCCTCGCGCGCGGCGCGGGCGCGGACGCCGTGGACGGCACGATCGAGGGGCTCGAGGAGACGCTGCGGATGACATCGATCTGCGGGCTCGGGCAGGTCGCGCTCGGGCCGGTGCTGAGCGCGGCGCGGCTGGAGCGCCGGCGCGCCCGGTGAGGACGTCGCGCGAGTTCTTCACCGTCCGCCGCGTCAGCGAGGCGCTGGCGGAGTTCCGCCCGGCGCGCCGGACGCAGGTCGAGCCGGTCGGGTTGGAGGCGGCGCTGGGGCGCGTGCCGTCCGTTGCCGTGGCGGCGCCGCACGACCTGCCGGGGTTCGCGCGCGCGACGGTGGACGGGTACGCGGTCCGCGCCGCCGACACGTTCGGGGCGTCCGAGGGCCTGCCGGCGTACCTGACGCTCGCGGGCAGCGTGCGGATGGGTGCCCGCGCCGAGGTCGAGGTGGCGCCGGGCGCCGCCGTCGCGATCCCCACGGGCGGCGCGCTGCCGGCCGGCGCGGACGCGGTCGTGATGGTCGAGCACACCCACGAGCCGATGGAGGGCGCGGTCGAGGTCATGCGCCCCGCCGCGCCCGGCGACGGGATCGTGCGGGCGGACGAGGACGCCGCCGCGGGCGCGCCGCTCGTCCCGGC
>JBOGYU010000190.1:0-8385 GCA_050696935.1 Solirubrobacteraceae bacterium
CGGGTCGCGGCCGAGCTCGCGTTCGTCGCGCTGCTGCTCCTGCTGGGGGTCGTCGCGACCGATCCGCCCGGCGACCGCCCCCTCCACGGCCGCACGGGCGAGATCCACGGGCAGCGCTGAGCATCAGTTCCACGGGAGCTCGGCTCGCGCCGCCCAGTAGGCTGCCGGCGGCTCGACGAGCCCGCCGAGCCGCGCCTCGAGGTCGGCATCCCAGCTGACCGTGCGCGCCGCCAGGTTGCTCTCGAGCTGCGCGACGGTTGCGGCCCCGCTGAGCACGACGTCCGCCCACGGCTGGGCGAGCGCGGCGGCGAGCGCGATCGCATCCTCGGTGGTCGCACGGTCGCGCGCCGCCGCGGCGAGCGCCGGCGCGGAGCCGCGCGCGGTGAGCCGGCCGTTCGCGAGAGCCTCCTTCACGATCACCTGGAGTCCTTCTTCTTGCGCGCGCGCGAGCGCACGCTCGCCGGCCCGCTCGTGGAGGTTCCATGTCGCCTGCACCGCATCGAAGCCGCCGACCGCGAGCGCGCGCTCGATGGTGGCCGCCTGGCCGGCGCCGGTCACGGTGAGGCCGATCCGGACACCGCCGGCGCGCAGCGCCGCGAGCGCCTCGCGCACCGCGGGGTCGTCGAGCACGCCGCTCTCCGGGGTGGCCGAGTGGATCTGGTAGAGGCGCACGTGCTCGCCGAGGAGCGCGCGCGTCTCGCGCCACTGGCGCCGGAGCTGGTCCGCGGACAGGTCCTTGACCTCGTGGCGGTCGGCGTCGATCCGCCAGCCCGCCGTGTAGGCGTAGCCCCACTTGGAGCTCACCACGACATCGTCGGGGCCCAGGCCGCGGCGACGCAGCCAGGAGGCGAGGAACGCCTCCGCCGCCCCATACGAGCGCGCAGCGTCGAAGGCCCGGACGCCCGCCGCGTACGCGGCATCGAGCACGGCATGCGCCGCGCGCTCCATCTCCTCGCGGCCCGTGTCGGCGACATCGCCGCCGTGGCCGACGTTGATGTACGCCGGGCGCCCGAGCGCGGCCAGGCCGAGCCCGATCTCGGCGCCGCCGACGTCATCCGGATCGCTCGCCACGCGTCCAAGCCTAGGGGCGCGGCGCCGCGCCGGTTCGTCGGCGTGCGGTCTGGCAGCATCCTCGGCGTGGACCCGAGCACGCGCGTGTGCCCCTCGTGCGGCGAGCCGCCCGGCACCGGCGTGTTCTGCACGGCGTGCGGGCGGAACCTCGCCGACGTCGACCGTCTCCCGACGTTCGCGGCCTGGAGCGCCCGCACGGACGGCTCGGACGCGGTGGCCGCCTTCCTGGAGGCGATGCGCGCCGCCGGCGACCCGGGGGCGACGGAGTTCCCCACCGGCAGTCGCCGGCTCTTCCGGCGCGGCCCACACGTGCGCGGCTGGGTGGTGCGGCCGGTCGATCGCGAGGACTTCGAGGGCCCGCGACGCTACGAGCCCGGGCTGGTGTTGACCGTCGAGGGCCGGTTCCACCGTCTCGACAGCGAGCTCAGGGGCTGGGGCCAGCGCGACTTCCCGACCTACGTGCACACCGCGTCGCCGGATCCGGTCGACCCGCCGCTCGACGAGCGGCTCCTGGGCGAGCTGTCGGAGATCCGGGCTACTCACGGCGTAGGAAGCGACGGGCGCGGATAGATCGTGCGGGTGTCCGACTCGAAGCCACCGCGTGATCGAGCCGGAAGCCCGGCGCGTCACGGTGATGCCGCAAGCAAACGGCATCGACCGGCGCGAAGGTTCGCGTCCGCTCTCGGCGGGCCCGAATCGTCTCGGGTGAGAGTCACCATCACGTCTTGCACGCTTCGTATCCCGACCCACTGCCTGACCCGCTCGACCGCATGCGGCGGCCGTTCCGCCGTGCGCGGCTCAGTCGTGCGGATCGCTGCCAACGCCGTACCGTCCCTGCAGCGACACGTACAGCACGTCCGCGAGGATCGTGCGCCGGACGCTGTCCATGGTCTTCTCGAGAAGGGTGAGTCGCTGGCGCGCACCGTCCAGGACGGGCGCGATCAGCCGGCCACACGCTGTGAGCTGCTGAATCAGCGGCGGCGGGACGTCGGGGCAGGCCGCCGTGACGCAGATCCGATCGTACGGGGCGTGCTCGGGATACCCGACTCCCCCGTCGCCGTGAACGAGCACCACGTCGGTGTAGCCCGCCCGTTGCAGGTTCTCGCGGGCGAACGCGAGCGTTGTGGCGTCGATGTCGATCGCCACGACCAGACCCTCGCGGCCCACCACCTCCCGCGCCAAGGTCGTGCCATAGCCCGACCCCACGCCGACCTCGAGGAATCGGTGCCCCTCTCCCAGGCCGAGCGGCTCATAGAACAGCGGATAGCTGTGCGGGCACGAGATGGTGGCCCGCTCGCCCGGGAGGGGCAGGGGGACCTCTTCATAAGCATGGTCTCGGTAGCGAGACGGGATGAAGTCCTCGCGACGCACGATCAACATGGCCCTGCGGAGGCGCTCCGAGCGAAGGAGCCCACGCCGGCCGAGCTCCGCAATCTTCGCTTCGCGCTCCCGCCGCAGATCCTCATCGCTCTTGACCGATTGGCTCGGCGGCGGAATGAGCCACCCGCTCATCGGTCCATGTAGGCGCTGCGCGGGTGGCAACCAGCGCCGGAGCCGCAGCTCAGCGGAGCGCCCCAACAGGCGCACGAGCCAGCCGGCGACCCTCGCACGAACCCGCCCGGAGCTCGTTCTGGTGCCGGCGCGAGCCACGACACGGCCGCTCGATGTCGACATGCGCGGTCACCCACGACAGCTACCCGTTGTAGAGCACCTCAGCCGGCGGCTGAAGAGACTCCGACGTCTCCTGCAATCGGGATGCCGACATGCGCCGCCTCAAGCATAGAGCCGCCGCCGCCGCGGCGCTGCGACGGCGACGCTCCCGATCGCGAAGAGCCCGGCGTCCGGGCCAGGCTCTTCAGCTGGCGAGCGGCGAAGACCGGGGGGATAACGCCGAGTCCCACCGTTCGCGGCGCAAGATCTTGCAGTTGACACCTACCCGCACGCCGGGACGGAAAACGAGATCCTCGCCGCGACACGTCGGGTGGCCTCAGACGGTGGTCAGCACGCTTCGGGGGCGGGTGCCGATCGCCTCGCGCGACATCAAGAAGGGCTGGGAGACCTCGCTCGAGAGGCTGAAGGCGGCCGCGGAGAGCGGACAGTAGCGCCGCCCGCCGAATCGATTGCGCCACGACCGATGGATCGTGGTGGGGGACGGCGCGGCGGCGAGCCTGCCGGGAACGGCATCGCGCAGGAGCGGACCGAGGGGCAGAAGAGATGGGGCCAGGCCCCGGATCGCTACGACTGAGGCCCCGCGTGCCCTGGGATCCCATAGCGGGCTGTGGGCTTCGTTCGGCTTCGAGCTTCGGCTCAGGCGGGATGCGTGGTAGCGCTCTCGGGCTCCACGGCTGACTCTTCGAGCGCTTCGCCGGCGCGAACGGGCGCTGGGATCAGCGCTGCCCCGACGAGGATCAGGGCGAACGCGGCGAGGCGCACGCCGATGACGGGGGCGTCGTTGCCGAGTCGGTCTCCGAAGACTGCGAGCCCGGCGAGGATAGTGGAGAGGTTCGCCGCGACCGAGGTGACGGCGATCACCGCGACGCCGTCGCCGATCTGGAGGCTGCGCGCGGAGGCGTAAAACGAGAAGACCGCTGCCGTGACGATGATCACGCTCCAGGGGCTTAGGAGGCCGGCCGGCCCGCTGTCGAGGTCCCCCGAGAGCGCCTTGATGGCGACGTCCGAGATCCCGAACCCGAGCCCGGCGGCAATGCCGAGCAGCACGCCGGGCTGGACCGGGATGCGCTCGATCAGGTGGGAGAGCACCAGGATCGCGCCGACACCGACGGCGATGCCCTCGAAGATGATCATCCCCGCAAGGGCGTAGCCGGACTGGGCTTCTCCTCCGCCCCCTCCGGTCAGTGTCAGCAAGGCGAGCGAGACCGCGACGAGGCCGATCCCGGTCCACTGGCGGCGGCCGAGCTCAAGCCGAAGAAGCGCTCGGCGAGCACCGCCAGGAAGACGAGACCTCCCGCGAGCACCGCCTGGCCGATCGAGATCGGGGCAAGGGTGAGCGCGGCCACGTGCAGGGCGAACGCCACCGCCGCGACGGCCCAGCCGATGCTCCACCACTTCGAGCGAAAGAGATCGACCGCGCTGCGCAGTGGATGGCGCATGTCGACATCGGGAGCGGCGACCGCCCCTCTGTGCTTGAACAGGAAGGCGAGGTTCGTTCCCAGCGCGGACAGCAGCGCACAGATGAGCCCCACGCCGACGGATAGCGAAATGCTGGTCACTGCGCGACCGTCTCCCGCTTCACAGTACGCCCTGTTGCGTTCGAGCGTCCTCTCGGAGGTTCGCCGCCTCCTACAACGCCGCTCTGAGCAGCGATCAGCTGATGCGGGCGGCGAGCAGCCGGACCAGAGGGCAAACCGTGCTGCCGCTTCGAGGCACATGCAGCGGTGCGCGTCGGTGCGGCCGCGCCCCGTTGGGGCGAGGTGACCGCGCGCGCGATCGACAGGTTTGCCGCGTTCAGCGGTTGGGCGGCGTCGCAGCAAAGGACGGGCCCGGCGAGCTCAGGGATTCGAACCGACCTGCGGCACGGCGACGCGGAGGCGGTCGAGCAGCTCGTACAGCGGTTCGCGAGGCACGCGCAGCTGGTTGGTCAGCGGTACGCGCTTGGCCGCGCGCACGAGCTCCTCGAGCGCGTCGATCGCGATGAAGACGTCAGCGATCGGGCCGCTGCGCGCCGGCACCTCCCCGAACAGCTCGGTCACGGCCGGTCGAAGTCGGCCCGCCGCGTCGCGCACGACCTGCTCGTCGATCCGCACCGGGTCCGTGAGCGGCACGTGCGGTGATCGGTCGATCAAATTCTGCATCCCTGCGCTGGCTGCTCCCTCGGACGAACGGCGGCGGCGCGGCGAAAAAGCCGGACCAGACGCCCTGCGCTGCTGCGTCGCGCGAAATGGGGCAGCGAACGGCTCGTTGGATCGACCTCGAGGGGCCCTGGCGCGAGCACCGGCGGCAGGCCCTGCGGATCGGCCGCGGGGCGGCACGGCGTCGTCATCGGAGCGGGGGAGCCCTGGAGCACGAAGCGCAGCGATCGTTGAGCGCAGGTCCCGGCCGCCGACGACGACGGAGACCGCGAACGCCGTCCGGGACCGGAATCTCCGATCGCGACGTCTCACGGCAGCCCGTACCCTCGCCGGCCGCCGCTGTGCCGCCCTCCGGAGGCCGCCCAAGGAGAAGGCGCCGGCGCAATGGCCACGCCGACTGGGCGGTCCGCGGCGTGGCCTCCCCGGCGCGCTCGGGCGCGAGCTTGCGAGCGCTGCGCCGGGAGGTCATGCCGACGGACCGGCCCCCAGCCACGCCCCAAGACGACGGACGCTCGCGATGGGAGGAGCGCCCCACCATGTCACCACGGGGCGCCCCGACGGGCTTCATCCAGCGGCACGGGAGCTCAACGCTTCCAGCGGCCGAGCGGGCGCGTGGGGAGCTGCGGCCCGGTGCGCGCCGGCGAGGTGCCGCTCGACGAGGTGCTCCGCTGGCTGGACGCAGCGACCGCTGTGCTGGAGAAGGCCGCTCGGGACCCGCGGGCGACTCCGCAGCCAGATCTCGACGCGCTCCTGGTCCGCGCCTACCGGTGGGCGTGGGACAGCGGCCTCACGGCGTGAGCCGGTCGACGAGCGCCGCGCCCTCGCGGGCCATCCGGGAGCGGGGGACGACGAGGTCGAAGCCCGCGGCCTCGGCGCGGCGGCGCGTGTCGGCGTCCACGTGCGAGTAGACGCCGAGCGTGCGCGTGGTCTCGAGCTCGCCGGCCGCCTTCAGGTTCTCGACGAGCGCGATGCCGTCGAAGCCGCCCGCGCCCAGGTCGACGATCAGCAGCGCTGCGCCGTCGGGGTGCGCGTCGGCGCCGGCGGCGAGCGTGGCGTCGTGGCCGGCCGCGCGCAGCATCCCGAGCACGTTGGAGCCGAGCAGCAGGTCGTCGAAGACGGCGACGACGCGGGCCATCGGCTACTGGGCGCGGATGCGGCGGAACTCGCGCCGGAACGACTCGCCGCGCCCCCAGTCCTGCACCGTCTCGTGGCGGCCGGTGCGCAGCTCGCGCATGGCGAGCTCGCCGCCGATGCCCGCCTCGTCGAGCAGCCTCAGCGTGCCGTGGACCGTCTCCGCCGCGGCCGCGTGGCCGAAGTGGTGAGCGACGAGGAGGCGGAAGTGCCAGTCGTGGCGCGAGTAGGGCTGGGCGTTGGAGGTCACCAGGAGCGTCGCCGCGTCGATGTAGCGGTCCTCCTGCACCCGTAGGTCGAGCTCCATGTCGGTCCAGTCCGACGGAAGCGAGTCGACGATCTCCTGGAAGGTCTCCGCGAGCGGCATGATTCGGTGCGAAGGCTACATGGCCGGCGAGCCGTTCCCCATCGATCCCGACGACCCGCTCGCGCCCGCGCGCGGGGAGAGCATCGACGGCCTGCTGGGGCTGCTCGAGCGGCTCGACGGGGTCGAGGAGGCGGGCGTGGTGCGCTCTGCTCTGGCCGCGGGCGTGCCGCGGGAGCGGGTCTTGGCCGAGTTGCAGCGCGAGGTCGAGCGGCGGCTCCAGCGGGTGCGCGATCCCGGGGGTGGCGGCTAGCGGGGCGAACGTCAGCGATACCGCCGGCGCGGTTTCGTATCCTCGATCCTCAGTGGCCATCGCCGCCGACACCCTCGCCGCCGACTACCGCGCCCTCACCGAACGCTGCGGGATCCTCGACCGCTCGGAGCGCGGCAAGCTCGCCCTGACCGGCCCCGAGGCCAAGGACTTCCTCCAGGGCCAGGTGACCAACGACGTCGAGGGGCTGGAGCCCGGCCAGGGCTGCTACGCCGCCTTCCTCACGCACAAGGGCAAGATGCTCGGCGACCTGCGGATCCTCGACACCGGCGAGGAGCTGCTGCTCGACACCGAGCGGGTCTCGCTCCAGGAGCTGTTCAACATGATCCGCCGGTACAAGCTCGCCCGGGCGGTCGAGCTGCACAAGCGCACGCTCGAGCTGGGCCTGCTGTCGCTGATCGGGCCGGATGCGCGGCGCGTGGCCGGCGTCGACCCCGGCCCCGCCGAGCACGCCGGCGTCCGCGCCGGAGAGCTGCTCGTCGTGGCCACCGACGCGGGGCTGGACGTGTTCTGCCCGGCAGCCGAAACCGACGCGGTGCGCGCGCGGTTCGAGGCCGCCGGCGCGGTGCCCGTCGCCGAGGAGGCGGCCGAGGCGCTGCGCGTGGAACACGGGCGCCCCCGCTACGGCGCCGACCTCGACGACACCGTCATCCCCCAGGAGGCCGGACTGAACGAGCGCGCGGTCTCGTTCACGAAGGGCTGCTACGTCGGCCAGGAGACCGTCGCGCGACTGTACTACCGCGGCAAGCCGAACCGCCACCTGCGCGGGCTGCGCCTGTCCGCGCCGGCGCAGACCGGCCGGCCGCTGCTCCGCGGCGATAAGGAGGTCGGCCGGGTCGGCACCGTCGCCCTCTCCCCCGTCCACGGCCCGATCGCGCTGGCCATCGTGCGCCGCGAGGCGGCGCCCGGTGAAACGCTCGTCGTGGGCGGCGGCGACGAAATGGTGGGGCGCGACGAAATGGTGGGGCGCGATGAAATCGTGGCGGGCGGCGTCGAAATCGCGGGGCGCGACGAAATCGTGGCGGGCGGCGGGGTCGTGACCGCCGAGGTGGTGGAGCTGCCCTTCCGGGAGTAGCATCGGCGCATGGCCGCGCAGGCGCACGTGCTCGTCGTCGCCAGCCTCACCGCCGCGTCGCAGGACCTGCTGGAGGCGCTGAAGGCGCGCGCCGAGCGCTCTCCCATCCGGATCACGCTCGTGATGCCCGCGCAGGGCCCCGGCCTGGGTGGCCGCGAGGCGGTCCGGGCCCGGCTCGAGGAGGCGATCGAGGGCATGCGCGCCGCCGGCCTCGACGCCGAGGGCGTGGTCGGCGACGCCGACCCGATGGACGCGGTCGCCGAGTGCTTCGACCCCGCGCGCCACGATGAGGCGTTCGTGTGCACGCTGCCCGGCCGCAGCTCGAAGTGGCTCCAGTTCGACTTCCCGCACCGCGTCGCCCGCTTCACCGGCGTGCCCGTCACGCACGTAGTGGCGGACGACCTGCGGCCGGCTCCCGTCGCCGGCCCGGCGCCCGAGCACGAGCGCGCGGCGCTCGGGCCGCTGTCGGTGCTCGCGTGGGGCGGCCGGAGCTCCACCCGGCGGTGAACGCCGCCAGCGCGGCCTCGTCCACCCCGCCGCCCAGCTCGAGCGCCGGCACGTCCTCGTGCCCGGCGAGCCAGGAGCCGACCAGCCGCGCCTCGTCCAGCTCGTCGGCCGGCAGCCAGCCGCCGAGCCCGGGCCCCGGCGCGCCGCGCACCGCGGT